>NZ_JASATF010000015.1:0-173766 GCF_038440175.1 Cupriavidus sp. OTU4054 | reverse complement strand
CCCGCCCTCCATGGGGGGGGGGGGGGGGGGCCCCCCCCCCCCCCCACCCTCCATCCTGCCCGACGTACCGATCATGACGCTTCATATCCGCACCCCGCTCCTGCATTCCCTGCCGATGTCCGCGCGACTCGGCAAGACCGTATGGCTCAAGCTGGAAGCCCTCCAGCCGAGCGGGTCGTTCAAGCTCCGGGGGGTGGGGCACGCATGCCTGACCCATGCCGATCGTGGCGCGCGGCGCTTCGTGTCGTCGTCAGGCGGCAATGCGGGCGTCGCCGTGGCCTACTGCGGCCGCATGCTGCGTATTCCCGTGACCGTGGTGGTGCCCGAAACCACGTCGGCGCGCGCGCTCGAACTACTACGCCTCGAAGGCGCCGAGGTCATCGTCCATGGCCAATCGTGGGCCGAAGCAAACGCGCTCGCGCAGTCGATGCTCGACGAACACACCGCCTTTATCCATCCGTTCGACGACCCGCTGCTGTGGACCGGTCACGCGTCGCTGGTCGATGAAGTCGCCGAAGCCGGCGTCCGGCCCGATGCCGTGGTGCTGTCGGTCGGCGGCGGCGGCTTGCTGAGCGGCGTTGCCGAAGGCATGCACCGGCAGGGCTGGGACGACGTGCCCATCGTCGCGGCGGAGACGCACGGCACGGCATCCTTCGCCCGTTCGCTCGAGGCCGAAGCGGTCGTGGAGCTGGCCGCGGTGACGGGCATCGCCACGTCGCTGGCCGCCAAGCGGCCGGCGACGGAAGCCGTGGCCTGGAGCCGCCGGCGGCCGATCGCGAGCGTGGAAGTCTCGGACCGCGAGGCCGTCGTCGCCGCGTTGCAACTGCTGACCGACCATCGCCTGCTGGTGGAGCCGGCATGCGGTGCCGCCCTTGCCGCCGTGGAGAAGCATTCCGCCGCGCTGGCGGACGCGAAGGAGATCCTGATCGTCGTCTGCGGCGGCGTGGTGGCCACGCTCGCGCAACTGCAGGAGTGGGAGCGCACGCTCACCTGAGCTCCCGGCGCATATATGCGCGAAACGATGAAGCCGCGACAGCGGCGGCACATGTGGTTATCTGATTCGATTCGTTGTGGCGGGTGGGTTTCCTTCATAGGATGGACGCCCCAATCATCCCTGCCATCGACCCATGAAAACATCGTTTCGCAGCTGGCTGATCGCCGGCGCTGCCTTTGCTTTACCGTTTGCCGTCGCCGGTAGCGTGGCGGCCGCCGAGCCGTTGCCGAAGGAAGTGCGCATTGCCTATAGCGGCGGCGCGCAGCTGATCGTCAATGCCAAGGTCGATGGCTCGCTGGAGAAGGCATTCGGTGTGCCCGTCAAATGGGTGCAGTTCGGCACCGGCGCGGACGTGCTAAATCTGTTCGCGAGCAACAGTATCGATATCGCGAACTTCGGCTCGAGCCCTACGGTCTCCGCCATCGTGCGCAAGCTCCCGATCGAACTGGTCGGCGTCTCCGCGGATATCGCAACCTACGAGCGGCTGATCGCGCGCAAGAGCAAGAACATCCAGTCGCTGAACGACCTTGCGGGCCATACGGTGGGCTACCCCGCCAACTCCACGGCACAGTACGCGCTCGACACAGCCATCCAGCTCAACAAGATCGACCGATCGAAAATCCGCTTCGTGCCGCTCAAGCCGGACGAACTGGTTGCCGCATGGCGGCGCGGCGACGTCGATGCCGGCTATGTATGGGCCCCGTTCAACTCCACGCTGGAGGCGAACGGTGGACAGCCGATCTTCTACACGAAGGATCTGAAGAAGGACGGCTACCTGATCTTCAATGGCATCTCCATCAGCAAGGCGTTCGGCGAGAAGCATCCGGAGCTCGTGGCCAGGCTGCTGCTCGTGCTCGAACAGCAGGTGGCGAACTACCGCAAGAATCCGCAGGCCGTGGCCGAGGCCATCGCGAAGGAGCTGGGTTCCACGCCGGCCGCCGTGACGGACTCGATCAATGGCAACGAGTATCCGACGATTGCCGATCAGCTCAAGCCGCAGTGGTTCGGTGACGGCACCAGCCCCGACAGCAGCACGCTGGCCGGCGCGGTGCGCAAGACCGCCGATTTTCTCGGCAGCATCGACCAGATTCGCAAGCAGGACATTCCGGCCTCGTTTGCGACGTCCATCAACCCCCGGTATCTGAAGCTCGCGCAGCAGATCAAGGCGGACAAGTAAGGCAGTGGTGCTGGATCGCCGGTATGTCAGCCTGTCAGTCAGCACGGCGGCGGTAATTGCCGTGCTGGCGCTGTGGCAGATCGCGGGCAGCCGTGGATGGGTCGATGCACTGTTCCTTCCGCCGCCGACCGAGCTTGCCGTTTCGTTCTCTCACCTGTGGCGGGACGGCTATGGGCAGATTCCGCTGTGGAAGCACGTCGGCATCAGCTTGGCGCGCGCAATGTCCGCATTCGTCGCATCGATCGTCATCGGCGTGCCGCTGGGACTGCTGATGGGACGCAGCGCCGCGCTTGCCGCGGCACTGAACCCTTTCGTGCAGTTTTTGCGGCCGTTACCGAAGATCGCGCTGATTCCGCTGACGATCGTATGGCTAGGGATCGATGAAGCCTCGAAGTTCTTTCTGATCTTCATCGCCACGTTTCTCAATGTGCTGGTCGGTTCCGCGGCGGCCGTGCGGGGCGTGTCGGAGGGGTATATCCGCGTGGCGCAGACCCTCGGCCTGAACCGGCGGCAGGTGTTCTGGCGCGTGGTGTTTCCGCATTGCGCCGGGGATCTGTTCACCACTGTTCGCCTGTCGATCGGCATCGGCTGGACCGCGCTCGTGGCGGCCGAACTGGTGGCGTCGAGCGCGGGCGTGGGCTGGATGATCGTCAATGCCGGCTCCTATTTGCGGACCGATGTGGTGATGATCGGCATCCTGATCCTCGGTATCGTCGGTTATGCACTCGACGTGGCGCTGGTCGCGCTGCAGAAATGGATCGTTCCCTGGGCGGGCAAGGCATGACACATATCGTTCTGGACGACGTGACCTTCGCGTTCGACGCGGGGGCGCGGACGGTCTCGCCACCCGTGCTCGATCACGTGAACCTTTCGATCGGCGAAGGCGAGTTTGTCGTACTGCTCGGCCCCTCGGGCTGTGGCAAGTCCACGATCCTCAATCTGATTGCCGGTTTCGAGCGACCGCTTGCCGGGCGCGTGGTCAGCAATGGCCGTACCGTCGAGGCGCCATCCCCGGAGCGCGGCATGGTGTTCCAGCAGCCGATGCTGTATCCGTGGCTCGATGTCTGGGGCAATGTTACGTTCGGCGCGCGTATGCGTGGCACGAAGGCCGCGGCGTACACCCCGCAGGCCGAACTCCTGCTCTGGCAGATGGGGCTGCTGCCCTACCGCCATGCGTCGCCGTGGGAATTGTCGGGCGGCATGCGCCAGCGCGTCGCACTCGCGCGCGCATGGATCATGCAGCCCGACATCCTGCTGATGGACGAACCATTCGGTGCGCTCGATGCGCAGACACGCGCGTTGATGCAGGAACTGCTGCTGCAGACCTGGGCGCAACGCCGCACGACCATCCTGTTCGTGACGCACGACGTCGATGAAGCGCTGCTGCTGGGAACGCGCATCCTTGTCATGTCCGCGCGTCCCGGCCGCATCCGCGAGGAAATCCGCGTGCCATTCCAGTATCCGCGCGACGCGGAGGCACTGGCCACGAACCCGGCGTACGGCACCATCCGCGCCCATGCGCTGCACCTGGTGAGAGAGGAAGCGCGCAGGCATCTGGAGGCGATGCAACCGGGTACCGCGCCGTTGTCGGCCTATCCGCCCGCGGATCTCATACGGCGGGTTTCATAGCGCGGGGCGCAGGTTGCGGACCGGGCTCACCGATTCGAGCAGGGATGCCAGATGCAGGAGGGTGGACTCCGCGAGCCACTTGCCGACGATCTGCACATTGATCGGCAGGCCCTCGCTGCTCGTGCCGAACCGCATCGACAGGCCCGGCAGTCCGGTCACATTGAGCGGGACGGTGGCACCCTGCAGATAGGTGGCATCGACGGTCTGGCCGTTGATCGTGAATGACGACTGGCCGTGCTTGTGTGCGGGGATGGGCAGGACGGGCGTGATCAACGCGTCGTAGCGCGAGAAGTAATCGGCGTAGCCGTCGCGCAGACGTTCGGCGGCCTGTTCGGCTTCGATGTAGTCCTGCATCGACGTATCGGGCAGCGCGAGCATGGTCTTGGCCATCATGTAGAGCTCGTCGTCGCGGCGGCCTGCCGTTGCGGCCTGGAACGCGGGCTTCATTTCCATGACATGGAGGCGATTGAACACGTCCAGCGCGAAGTCCTGCTCGAGCGCGGGGATGCGCACGGGCTCGACGAAGACACCGGTATCCCTGAGCGCGTCCGCGGCGGCGCGCACCGTGGCGGCCACTTCCGCATCGATGGGACCGAAGCCCGGCTCGACGAGCCAGCCCACCCGCAGCTGACGATAGGGCGAACGGCCGATACCGGCATCGAACGGCGCGGTGCTCGTTGCGAAGGCGTCGAGGCCGTCGGGGCCGGCCAGCTGCGAGAAGGCCAGGGCCAGGTCGCGAATCGACCGGGCCATCGGGCCGACGTGCCAGAAGCGGCGGGGTGCGCGCGGCCAGATACCGGTCATCGGCACGCGACCGTGCGTGGCCTTGAGCGAGACGATGCCCGTCTGCGCGGCCGGACCTCGCACGGAGATCGCGAGATCGGTGCCGAGGCCGATCGGCGACATGCCGGCTGCAATCGCCGCGGATTCCCCGCCGCTGGAGCCGCCCGGCGTGCGATCCAGATTCCACGGGTTGTTCGATCGGCCCGAGAGCAGGTTGTCGCTTTCGATCCAGTACGAGAACTCGGGCAGGTTGGTCTTCGCCAGCAGGATGCCGCCCGCGCCTTTCATGCGCGCGACGCTCGTCGCATCGGCGTCCGGCATGCGCCCCTTGAAGATCGGCGAGCCGCGCTGGGTCGGCACGCCCACGGTGTCGATCGAATCCTTTGCCGTGAATGGCACGCCGTGCAGGGGGCCGAGCGCTTCGCCGGCGAGCACCGCCGCTTCGGCTGCCCTGGCGGCCTGCATCGCGTCATCCGCGATCGTGACGATCGCGTTGATCTTCGGATCGACCTCGGCGATACGGTCGAGATGGGCCTGCACGACCTCGACGGGAGAGACCGCCTTGGTGCGAATGAGTTCGGCCAGCTTGGTGGCGTCGTGATGGATGAGTTCGGATGTCATTGGAGTGGCCTCGTCGATGGGGGGGATCTGGGCAAACGCGGCGGTCCCGGGATGACAAGTTTGTCTACCTAACGTTTGTTAGGGTGAAAGATAGACGCTATGATTCCGCTCGTCAACACCTTTCGTCCGAGGGTCACTTTTCGTCCGAGGGCCACTTCCGTGCGCGTATCGGCGCGAAGAACTGGATGACGTAATCAGTCAGGGCAAGCCATGCCCTAGGCCGTGAGCCGTAGCCCGAACCACCAGAGATCGACCCGCGCGAACCAGTGGCCGTCGTGTTTGCCGAAGCCGATGCGGGCCATGCGGTTGGCGGGGTTCAGGGGCAGGTAGGTGAGCTTCATCGCTTGCAAAACCGGGGGCACATGACAAAAGGCCCCCGATCTTACAGGCGAAGCGCCCGGGCGTTGCCGCGCGCGTTACCGCTGGTCCGCGGGAATGGCGTCCAGCAACGCCTGCCCGATCGCGACGTGGCCCTGCGCCTTCAGCGCTTCGCCGGTGCTCACCTTGTCGCGCACATCGCGGTTCTGGCTCAACTTGAACTTGCCCACGAGCTGTTCGATTTCCACCTCGATGCCCACGATGGCCTTGAGCATCGTGTCGAGAAAATCGGCCGGCGCCTCGCCCATCTTCCATGGCTTTGGCTGGGTGGCTTCGTGCGTGCGCGTGAGCCTGGCGACGACACCGCGCACGTAGCGCTCGTCGTCGCGGATCGTGATCTTGCCGTGGGCGTGCACCACGCGGTAGTTCCATGTCGGCACGGCCTTGTGGGTCTCCTGCTTGCTCGGATACCAGTTCGGCGAGATATAGGCATCTTCCGCGCGGAACACGACGAGTACGTCATCGCCGCTTTTCACGTCCTGCCAGACCGGGTTGTTGCGCGCGACATGGGCATGGAGGATGCCGTGCCTGCCAGCGGCCGCATCGAGCTCGAAAGGCAGGTGATTGGCGTCGAGGCCGGCCTTGCCATGGGTCATGAGGATCGCGAACGGGAACTCACGCATCAGCCGATGGAGGTCTTCGACGTTGGTGGCTTCGAAATGGGCAGGGACGTACATGTTCGGTTCCGCGTGGGGCGTTGTTGGGAGGGGCTAACCGCATGCAGGCATGATGGCCCTTCTTCATGCCACCGTGAAGGGCCATTTTCGATCGAATTCACTGGACCAGTATTCCAGGCCGGCGTTTCTGTGCCACCGTACGGCGCGCGCTGCTGTTGCGCGCCCTGGCCGCCGTGGCGATCACCGCGGCGAGCCGTTCCACGGCTTCTTCTGTTTGCGCGTCGGGGTAGCCACCCAGGCCCAGGATCAGGCCGGGCCGGCGACGGCCTGGCGTGTACAGCGGCGAGACGGGCCGGACGGCCACGCCCGATTCCATGGCCTTCGCCGCGACCGCCACATCGTCGATCCCGTCGGCAAGCCAGAGGACGACGTGCATGCCCTGGTCGCCGGGCTGCAGCCATGCGCGTTTTGCCGGAATACGCGCTTCGATCGTCGAGATCAGGTGCTGGCGACGCTCCGCATAGACCAGCCGCACGCGCCGGATATGCCGATCCAGATGGCCTTCCGCGATATACGCCGCGAGGGTGTGCTGGTCGGCGCTCGGCGGATGCCGGTCCATGAGGCCGCGTGCGCCGCAGAATGCCGGGACGAGATGTTCCGGCACGATCGCATAACCGAGCCGCAGCGACGGAAACAGGATCTTGCTGAACGTGCCGAGGTAGATCGTGCGATCGGGCGCCAGGCCTTGCAGCGAAGGGAACGGATGCCCGACGTATCGCAACTCGCTATCGTAGTCGTCTTCGACGATCCATGCGCCGTTCTCCCTGGCCCACGTGACGAGCGCGGTGCGCCGGGCCATGCTGAGCGGCATGCCGAGGGGATACTGATGCGATGGCGTCACGAACGCCACGCGCGCGTGTGGCGCGGCGCGAATGCCCGCGTCCACGTCGATTCCCGATTCATCGACGGGTACGCGCATCATGCGCTCGCCCGCGCCGGTCGCTTCCAGTATCCCTGTGATGCCGCGATAGGCGGGATCCTCGACCCATGCAAGGTCCGCAGGCTCCAGAAGTATCTGGCAGGCGAGGTAGAGTCCCTGCTGGGTGCCCGCGGTGACGATGACCTGCTCGGGTGCGCAATGCACGGAGCGCGACTTGCGCACGTAATCGGCAATGGCCGCGCGCAATGCGGGCACGCCCTGCGGATCGTCGTAGCCGGACGGCGCCGCCGCGCGCAGTCCACGCGTGCGATTGCCGAGTTTGCGCCAGGTGTCGTCAGGGGAAGTGGGACCGATCGGGACCGACACGGCGAACGGAACGGACGGTAGTGGCGTGAACTGGCGGGCCACCTCCGCGAATGCGGCCGCGCGGGGCGGCAGCTTGGGCGCGGCGGCGGGTTTCCTCGTCCGCCTTTGCGCGGTCGATACCGGCACCGCAGACAGGCTGCTCGACACGCGCGTGCTCGATCCCGCCTGCGCTTCAAGAAAACCTTCCGCGATCAGTTGCTCGAATGCATTGGTCACCAATCCACGCGAGATCCCGATCGTGCCAGCGAGATACCGCGTGGAGGGAAGCGATTCGCCGGGCTTCAGTTCCCCCGCGCGAATGGCCTCCCTGAGCACCAGCGTCAGCTGCCGACCCAGCTCGCCCTTCGTGCGATCGAGCTTGCCCATAAAGGGCAGTTCCGTACCTTGACGGCGTCTTGGCATGAATACCGGCTCACTGATTGGTTTCGATAAGGGTCACATACGATAAACCAGTCGGTCGGCGGCCGCGTAGTTGGATTCACGCAACGCCCCGCTGCCGGGGGTTGCGAGCCACGTGCGGCTCATATCAAAATCCCCCTCCAGCAGTTGATTCTGCCGATGCAACGAGCGACCTTGCATCGGCCACCGCTCCGAAGGAGAGCTCCCTATGCGTTGTACCGCTTCCATCATCTACTGACACCCGATTCCTGCGTCCCGGCCGGATCGTGTGGATTCCCGATTCGGCCCGGCGCGGCAGCGGCTCGTTTGTGAGCTCGCGTTCCGCAAGCCCCGGCCCATCGCAGCCGGGGTTTTTTGTTTTAAGGAACGCGACATGAGTGTCACGATGGAAACCCGCGCCCCCGATCCGGGCAGGGAAGCCCACACGCCGTTCGATGCGGCGATGGCGGAACGGCAGCGTCGTCTGCCCGACGCCGCCACACAGCTCAAGCTCGAATTGCACGGCATCGATGCCGTCATCGATCAGGTCATCGACGCGGTGCGCGCATGGTATGTGCTGCCGCAGGTCATCACGCGCCCGGTCATCGTTTGCCTCTGGGGGCTGACGGGGACCGGCAAGACGCAACTCACGCGCCGGCTCGCGCAATTGCTCGGCTTCTACGATCGCTTCGTGGAAGTGCAGATGGATGGCTTCAGCAACGGCTCGGGCAGCCGGGGCACGACGGTGTCGGGCATGCTCGGCAACTCCGGCATCACGGAAGGCGAGCCCGGCATCCTCGTGCTCGACGAGTTCCAGCGCTTTCGCACCGTGGATGACAAGGGTAAGGATCTGACCGCATTGCGCTATCAGGACGTGTGGGCGCTGCTGTCGGATGGCCGTCTGCCGCCCGCGGTAGGGTCGTTGCAGGAGATCGAGCGCAAGCTGGCCGATATGCGCCATACCGAGGAGCGCGCCGCCCGCGAGCACGACGACGATGAACCGGACAGTGACAAGCGTCGTCGTGCCGCGCCGCTGCGGTATCGCCTCGACCCGTGGGATGCGCAGGATATCCGGCAGATGCTCAAGCTCAGGGAGCCGCTGCTGGAGATCATGGAGTGGCCCGCCGCGCGCGTGCATGCATTGCTGCAGGAATTCCAGCGCTCGCAACAGTCCTGGGAGACCGACTACAGCCGGCTGCTGATCTTCGTAAGCGGCTATCTGGACGAAATGTATGCGCACGTCGGCTACAACAGCTTTAGCCGGTTGCAGGCGGTCACGCGCCAGAACAGCCTGGACCGGATCTGCACCATCCTCGCGGGGCGTGCCGCGGAGTCCCTGGTGTTCGGCGAGATGGCGTGCACGACCGGGGCCGAGCACGACTACCGCCAGGCGACGGAGGCCGCATCGCGATATCTGCGTTATCACGGGTTCGGCGAGCGCATCAGCCGCACCGATGTCACGAGCAATCCCGACGATCACGTGAATACCGACGTAGAGCCGTCGAACGTTGCCATGGAGGAACTCCTGCGCGAGCAATACACGCGCGCGACCGACCTGCTCCGGCGGCATCGCGCGGTATTCAAGGCCGTGGCCAATCAACTCATGCAGGACGGACAGGTCCTGCCGGACGCAATGGTCCGGCTGCTCGCCGCGCATGGTATCGAGTCGGTGGCATCGGCGGCCGCGCAGGATGGCGAGGGCAGCGCGGTGCTGGAATCGTTCGCGGAGCGCCTCGAACGATTCAAGGAATAAGGCATGCGTCGCTCAATACGCAAACTCCGCCACGACATTCGCCACCGTCCGAAGCGATTGCCCGAGCATATCCTTGTCCACCGAGCCGAGGGCAAGCCGCAGCGCGTGCGGGACATGCCTCGATGTCGCGTACGGATGGGCCGTGGAGACCAGCACATGCGCCTGCATCAACGCCTTGCTTATGACGTCGGCGCGGACGTCTTCCGGTAACGGCAGCCATACGAAATACGAGGCCGGATGGCGGATGGGTTTCAGGTGACCCAGCACGTCGCTGACGATCTGTTGCCGTTGTCTGGCGTCGCGACGCTTCTCGGCCTCCAGCGCTGTCACCGTGCCGTCTTCGATCCATCCGCACGCGATGGCGGTCATGAGGGCGGGTGTGTGCCAGGTGGTCGCGCGGATCGTGCGCTCGATCTTCGCCATCGCCGCGGGCGGTGCGTGAACGCTACCGACCCGTAGCCCGGTGGCGACACTCTTCGATAGGCCCGACACGTGGACCGTGATGTCCGGCGCCAGCGCGGCGAGGGGTGGCGGCGCGCGTTCTTCAAGGAATGCATAGGCGCCATCTTCGATCAGCGTGAGTCCGTGGCGCCTCGCGAGGGCGACGAGTTCCCGCCGGCGTTGCGCACCCATGACCCATCCCAGCGGGTTGTGCAGCGTGGGCATTGTATAGAACGCGCGCACACGCCGCCGTTTGCACAACTGGGCCAATGCATCGAGGTCCGGGCCACGCCCGGCCGCCAGGACGGGTACCAGTTCCAGATGACAGGCTTCCGCCGCGAGCTTGAAGCCGGGATAGGTGATGGCATCCGCGGCGATCACATCCCCGGGCTCGAACAGCGCCATGGCGCTGACGGTCAATCCGTGCTGCGCGCCGCTGACCAGCACCGTGTCGGCGGCTGAGGCCGACACGCCGCGGGTGCCCAAATGACGTGCCATGATCGCTCGCTCGTGCGCGCGTCCCCCATGCGGCTGGTAGCGAAGCATCGCTTCGATATCGCCGGATCCGGCAATCTGGCGCAGCGCCGCGCGCAGCAGATCCGACTGCCCCGGCACGGACGGATTGTTGAAGCCGAGGTCGATCGTGTCGGTGCTCCACGCAAGCAGATCCACGCCGTGGCCGACCGGCAGGACCTCCTTCACGAAGGTGCCGCGTCCCGTCTCGCCACTCACGAGCCCCATGGCTTCCAGCTCCGCGTAGACGCGTGTCGCCGTTACCAGCGCAAGCCCTTCCCGTCTTGCCAGGTCACGGTGCGTCGGCAATTGTGCGCCCGGACGCAGCCGTCCCTCGCGGATATCGGCGGCGTATCGGTCGACGAGGGTCTTGTAGCGGAGCTTGGGCATCGGCGCCTCCCGGCATGCAGGTATCGCCCGTATTGTATCCATGACAATAATTTGTTTGTCATGGAACTACGCCATACGATGCGGACAACCATTACTAGGGCTTGTCCGCGCCATGGATCTCAACGTCACCACCATCCTCGTCACATTTCTCGGTGTTTTCCTGATCTGCTTCATGAAAGGCGCGTTCGGTGGGGGCTTCGCCATCATCGGCATTCCCCTGCTGTCGCTCGTGATGGATCCGGTCACGGCAGGCGGACTGCTGGCGCCGCTGTTCATCGCCATGGACCTCTACGGCCTGCGTTACTGGAAGCCGTCTACGTGGTCGAAGCCCGACCTGCTGCGGCTCGTGCCGGGGCTCGTCATCGGTATCGGCATCGGGTATGCGCTGTTCCAGGTGTTGGATCATCGCGCGATCTCCATCGTGATGGCCGCGGTAACGCTGATCTTCGTAGGCTTGTGGCTCGTGCGCGGCGGAGAGGTCGTGACCCGCCCGCGGTCTTCGTCCAAGGCGGTCGCGGCCGGCCTCACGTCGGGCATCACCACGATGGTCGCGCACTCGGGCGGGCCGCCGCTGGCGATGTACCTGCTGCCGCTCGGGCTGAGCAAGCAGGTCTATGCGGGAACGACGAGCCTGTTCTTTACCGTGGGCAACCTGCTCAAGGCCATTCCATGGCTGGCACTGGCCAGGCCGGCGGGTGCCACCTGGACGCTGATGGCCATCAGCCTGCTCGCGGTGCCGTCAGGCGTCTGGCTCGGATGGCGCCTGCACGACCGGCTGGATCAGCGGCAGATGTACAGGGTGTGCTATGGGCTGCTGGTGGTGACCGCGATGAAGCTGCTCTGGGATGGGGTCGCAGGATAGTATCCGAGGCCCGTTCGCGAATAGCCGCGCAGCATGGCACGGAGCTTGCGATACTATGGGGATGAAGACCTTCCACTGCACGCACTGCCAGAGTCTCGTCTTCTTCGAGAGCTTCGTTTGCAACCGCTGTCACGCGCTGCTCGGCTATGTGCCCGGCGACGGGGAGATCTGCGCGTTCGAGGGCGGCGATGCGGAAGGGTGGAAAAAACTACCGGACGCGTCCGGACAACGCTTCAAACGATGCGCCAATTTCGCGCAGGAAGCCGTCTGCAACTGGATGGTGCCCGCCGACGACCCGAACCCGTTCTGCGAATCCTGCCGGCTGACGCGCGTCATTCCCTCGCTTGCCAAGCCGGACAACCGGCTCTACTGGTATCGGCTGGAGCAGGCCAAGCGCCGCCTGCTGTATTCGCTGTTCGCGTTGCGCCTGCCCACGCGGTTCAACGCGGACGGGGGCGCGCTGACGTTCCAGTTTCTGGAGGACCTGTCCGTCACCGAACCCATCATGACGGGCCACCACAACGGCAGCATCGTCGTCAACGTCAAGGAAGCGAACGACGTCGAGCGTGAAACCACGCGCGCGTGGGCGGGGGAGTCGTATCGGACGCTGCTCGGGCACCTGCGGCACGAGTCCGGTCACTTCTACTTCCAGCAGCTCGTGGCCCGCACCCGCCGTATCGGGCCCTTTCGCAAGCTGTTCGGCGACGAGCGGGCCGACTATGCGGCCGCGCAGAAGCACTATTACGAAGCCGGGCCGCCCGCCGACCACGCCGACCGGTTCATCAGCGCCTACGCCGCGATGCATCCGTTCGAGGATTGGGCAGAGACGTGGGCGCACTACCTGCATATGGTCGATACGCTGGATACCGCGAACTGGTGCGGACTGACGTTGCAGCCGCCGGCACGGCAGGATCCCGGAACGACCGATCGCACGCCCGTGGGTCGCTCGGACTTCCAGGGCCTGATGGCCCGGTGGCAGCCGCTGACGTATGCCATGAACAGCCTCAATCGCAGCCTGGGGGTGCCCGATGCTTACCCCTTCTCGCTATCGCCGGCCGCGGTGGACAAACTGCACTTCGTCCACCGCGTGATTGCCGCAACCGGGCGGCGGCACGCCGTCTAGTCGTTGCGGTGGAGGGCATTGCGCGCCTGCCGCCATTCGACGAACAGTGCGTAGTCGGGATCGGCCCTGACGGCGTCAGCCTTATCGGGGCTGGTTGCCCTGCGGCCATTGCTGTAGGCATCCCATGCAATCGCTTCGATGCGCTCTAGCGCGGCGTCCTCGGCGCGGAACGCGGGATCGTAGAAGCGCGCGCGGAAGCGTCTGCCAAACTCTTCGCGCGTCAGATACTCGTCGTTCTCCGCGCCGTTGCGGCTGTCCGGCACTGCGTCGTCAATGTACGTCTTGATCATCCCGTGGAGCATGCAGTCACCTGTTCCTTTCTTATTGCGGTGGTTGGCCGTTCGATGCGCTGAGCCCGCCGTCCACTGGCAGGTTCACGCCCGTGATGAAGCGCGCGTCCTCGCTGGCGAGGAATGCGATGACATCGGCGATGTCCTCGGGTTCCGCCGTGCGGCCCAGCGCGATCCGCTCGCGGAATTTGTCGAGCAGCTTTTCGTCCTTGAACATATCCACCGTGAGGTCGGTTCGCGTGAGCGTCGGGCACACCGAGTTGATGCGCACGCCGTCGCGGCCGTAGTCCAGTGCCAGCGAGCGCGTGAGGTTGACCACGCCGCCTTTGGCGGTGTTGTAGAAGGCCATGTTCCAGTCCGCGCCGAGTCCCGATACTGACGCGGTATTGACGATGCAGCCCTTCGTCTTCATCAGGTGCGGCAGCGCGGCACGCGCGCCATGAAACACGCCGTCGAGGTCGATCGAGATCACCTTGTGCCAGGCGTCCACGCTGTCCTCGGTCGCGCGGCCTTCGGACGCGACGCCTGCGTTGTTGACCATCACATCGAGCCTGCCGTACTTGTCCACCGCCGCGCGCACGAGCCCTTCCACCTGATCGTAGTCGCTGACATCGGCCACGCGCACCAGATGCTTGTCGTTCGGCAGCGTGGCCGCGACCTTCTCCAGCTTTTCCCGGGTGCGGCCCGCAAGGACGACGCGCGCGCCTTCCACGGCGAATCTTCGCGCGGTGGCGGCACCGATGCCGGAGCCGGCCCCGGTCACGATGACTACCCTGTTCTCGAATCGCTTCATGATGTTTGCTCCGATAAGTTCAGAAGGCCTACGCGCAATTTCCATACCGTGATGGCATGGCAGCGATGGATGCCGCTGTGGCGCGGGCTTCACCGCGCCTGTCGCGTGTGCGTGCCGGAGAAAAGGCCGGGCAAAAATGCAGCAATCGGCCACATGTACGCGTAATCCCGAACGGTACGCATTTTGCTCAGGAGTCAGGCCGCAGCGGCAAACGGCGTATTTGCCGAGGTTTTTCCCAAGCTATTGCAACTTCCCCACGGAGATTCAACATGGACAAGTCAAAAATTCCCGTCGAACAACGGCCCGCACTCGCACTGCTGCTCGATGACCATCGCGCGGTCAAGAAGCTGTTCAAGGAGTTCGAGGGCGCGAAGAAGGACGCCGACAAGCAGGCCATCGCCACGGAAACCTGCCACCAGCTGACCGTGCATGCGCAGATCGAGGAAGAGATCTTCTATCCCGCGCTGCGCGGCGTATCGGACAAGATCGACGACATGCTCGACGAGGCCAAGGTCGAGCATGAGGTGGCCAAGGCGCTGATCGCCAAGATCGAGTCGGGAGAACCGGAGATGCTCGACGCCAACTACAAGGTGCTGACCGAGTACGTCGGACACCATGTGGAGGAAGAAGAGGGCGAGATGTTCACGGCGGTGATCAAGGCCAAGATCGATCTGCGCGACGTGGCGAAGCAACTCGAGGCGCGCAAGATGGAACTGCTTGGGGAGCTTGCCTGACCGACTCGGGCGATGCGTGCGTCAAGTACTACCTCGCGCCATAGCGAGGTAGTGCGGAATGCGCGCAAGAGCCCACTCCGCCGCGGCGTCGCGAATCTCGTTGCGCTCACCCTGAAACCGCTTCGTCTCGCTGAACGCCGCGGGCTCCTGGCCGCGCCCGGCCGCGCGCACGATCCACGCAAAACACTGCGTTCCCATGGGCGTGCCGTCATCGGCGCCCTCGTCGGCGACGCCGGTGTTGGCCACCGCGATGGTGGCGTCGGAGATGTTCAGCACACCGCGCGCCATCGCGAGCGAGACGGCCTCGCTCGTCAGGCCATGCCGCTCGATCAACGCGGGCGCTACCCCGAGCACGTCGATTTTTGCCTCAGGCGCATACGTGACGATGGCCAGCCGCAGGCAACTGCCGCAACCCGGCACTTCCGCCAACTTTGATGCAATGAGGCCGGCCGTGCATGACTCCGCCGTGGCCAGCGTCATCCCGCGCCGCATCAAAAAATGCGCGACCTCATGTGCGTCATGCATGCTCGCCCTCCGGATGCCGCGTCGAAGCGTGTGCTCGTAGTGTTGGTTGCGCGGCGTGTCGCCCGCAATCGGCGACTGTCCTACATCGGTGCGGCGAAGCCGCTCGCCTGCGGACCAAAACCAGGTGGCCACAGCGAGTTCGGGCCATCGGTCAGCTGATCGCGCAGGAAGTTGACGCAGACGTTGATCTTCGCGGACTCCGACAGCTTGCCCGTGGTCACGGCCCAGATGTCGATGGGCCACCGGTAGGCCGGCAGCACATGCACCAGTTGTCCGGCCTGCAGGCTGGCCGCGCAATCCCATTCCGCGAGCCGGATGATGCCGTGGCCGTCGAGCGCCCAGCGGCGGATGATGTCGTTGTTGTTGGACGAGAGCGCGCCCGTGACCTTGACCGCCTCCAGTCCCTTGGGTCCAACCAGGCGCCATGTGCCGAACGGCTGATCGCGCTCGCGGAATACGAGGCATGCGTGCTGCGATAACTCGGCCAGCTGGCCCGGCGCGCCATGGCGGGCGATGTACTCGGGCGCCGCGCAGAGTATCCGATTGCATTGCGTGATCCGGTGCGCGACCAGATGCGGCTCGGGAACGCCACCGATGCGGATATCGACGTCATAGCCTTCGCTCAGCAGATCCACGGGGCGGTCGAGCACATCGAACGAGACCTCCAGCTTTGGGAATCGCTTGGCCAGTTCGGAGATGGCCGGGGCAACGTACTTGCGTCCGAGCCGGAAACTGGAGCTCACGCGTAACCGGCCCTGCGGCTCGCTCTCTTCCTCGGCAAGCGCGTCCTGCAACTCCTGCACGTTGCCAAGAATGCCGCGCGCCGCCTCGAACACCCGCTCCCCCTGCGCCGTGGGGCTGACGCGGCGCGACGTCCGGTGCAGCAGCCGCACGCCGAGGTCGCGCTCCAGCAGCGAGATGCGCTTGCTGACATACGAGGGCGACATGCCCAGTTCGCTCGCGGTGCGCGCAAAGCTGCCCAGGCGCATCACTTCCACGAACAGTTTCAGGTCGGTAAGGTCGGGGACATTGAACACGATTCGTGGATCATAAAGTGACAATCAGGGGATTCTATTCTGATCCGTCATCGATGAACATCTCGATACCGCCTCACCGAAGGCGGACCCATCAAGTTGGGACGGAGACAATGAACCCATTCAATGCATTCATATGGCCGGCGTGGCGCTCGGCGCTAGGTAGCCTTCTGCTGGCCACGGCGATGCAGCCGGCACTCGCCGAGGACCCTTATCCTTCGCGGCCCATCACGTGGGTCGTGCCCTTTGCGGCGGGCGGGCCCACCGACGCGATCGCGCGCAACGTGGCCCAGCGCGTGTCCACGGTGCTCGGCAACACCATCGTCATCGAGAACGTGCCGGGCGCCGGCGGCACCGTGGGCGCGGCCAAGGTCGCGCGGGCCCGGCCCGATGGCTACACGCTGTTCGTGGGCCATACGGGCACGATGGCCGCGGCCCCCTATCTATTCAAGACGCTGAAATATGACCCCGCGAAGGACTTCGTGCCGGTGTTCCGCTTCCCCGACACCCCCATGGTGCTGCTGGTCAAGAACGGGTCGCGCTTCAAAACCGCGACGGAACTCCTCGACGAGGCGCGCAAGAACCCCGGCAAGCTGACCTTTGGCACGGCGGGCGTCGGCTCGTCCTCCCACCTTGCGGCCGAGCATCTGGCGTCCACGGCGAAGGTGAAGTTCACCTTTATCCCATACAAGGGCACCGGTCCCGCGATGAGCGACCTGATGGGCGGGCAGATCGACGCGATGCTCGACCAGACCAACGTGAGCCTGCCGCAGACGCAGGGCGGCAGGCTCACCGCGCTGGCGCTGACCTCGCGCGCCCGCATGGACATGTTCCCCAACGTGCCGAACCTCACGGAGCGCGAGTTGCCCGGATTCCTCGCATTCACGTGGTACGGCATCTATGCGCCCACGGGCACGCCGCAGAACGTGGTGGACACGTTGAGCAAGGCCTATACGAAGGCGCTGGCCGATGCGGAGTTCACGGGCGCGCTCAGGAAGCAGGGTATCGACGTACTGCCGGTGGACAAGGTCGGGCCGGAAGCGCTCAAGTCGTTCACGGCCAGCGAGGCCGTGAAATGGGAAAAGGTCATCAAGGACGCGGGCATCCCGCCGCAATAACAGGAATATCCAGACATGAAGATCCGCCACATCGAAGCCATTCCGCTCGACATGGAGCTGAGCGAAGTATTCAAGGGAGGCACCTATCAGGTCGCCACGCGCCCGACCATCGTCACGCGCGTGCATCTGGAGAACGGCATCGTCGGCGAAACCTATGGCGGCGACGAGTTCCACACGCAGGGCCAGATCGTCGATGTCATGCGCAACCACCTCGGACCGCTGCTGGCCGGCGAGGACGTGCGTGACTTCCAGCGGCTGTGGGAGAAGATGTTCCATATCGACCTGGACCTCGGCAACCGCGGGCTGCATCAACTCGACATGCACCCGCGCGGCATCCTGCTGCAGGCCATCAGTTGCCTCGACAATGCGATGTGGGACGCGCGCGGCAAGCTCTATGGCACGCCCGTGTACAAGCTGCTCGGTGGCGTGCGCGACAAGGTGCCGGTGATCTCGATCGGCGGCTACTACCCGAAGGACGGCCGCGATCCGCTCGAGGCCATCGCGGAAGAAGTCGATATGGTGCGTGCCGCCGGTTGCATGGGCATCAAGATGAAGGTGGGCCGCGCGACGCTCGAAGAAGATTTTGCGCGGGTCCGCGCGGCCCGCGAGGCCGGCGGCAAGGACTTCATCATCACCGTGGACGCGAATCAGGGATGGGATCCGCTCGATGCCGTGAAATTCTGCGTGGCCATGGAACGCGCGGACCTCGGCGTGCGATGGATGGAGGAGCCCTGCAAATGGTATGACCAGACCGACGGGCTGATGCTGCTGGCGATGAAGACGTCGATTCCCATCAACGTGGGGCAGGGCGAGATCAGCGGCCGCGCGTGCCGGGACCTGATCACCAAGGGCGGCGTGTCGATCCTCAACCTCGATTGCACGCTGTGCGGCGGCGTCACCGAATGGCAGCGCGTGGCGGACATGGCCAGGCTGATGAACGTCGAAATGGCGCACCATGAAGAGCCGCAGGTCGCGGTACATCTGATTGCCGCCAACCCCCATGCGCTGTATGTGGAGATCTTTGCGAACCGCAAGCGCGATCCGCTGCTCTGGGAGCTTCCCGATGGCTTCCCGAACATCCGGAACGGCTATATGGATGTCCCGCAGGAACCCGGCCTCGGCATCAGGCTCCGGCCGGAGGTCATCGAACGCTATCGCATCGACAAATGATCGCGCCGACGGCTCAGAATGCCGCGCGAATGGTGCCGCCATCGACGCGGACGGTGGCGCCGCTGATGTAATCCGCGAACGGGCTCGAGAGGTAGGCCACGGCTCCGGCGACTTCTTCCGGGCGGCCGAGGCGGCCCACGTCGTTAGGCACGAGGTCGCGCACGCAGCCGCGCTCGATATCGTCCCAGTCTTCGCCCCACCCGTATTTCGGCGCAATGGTCTCCAGCAGTTCTCTGACCGATGGCACGAGAATCGCACCCGGCGCGACCACGTTCGATGTCACGCCGGTGTCCTTGAGGTCCCGTGCCAGCGACACGGCGAGGTTGTGGCGCGCGGCGAGAGACGCGTTGTAATCCGGTTGCATCGGAATGGGCTGCCCGGCCAGGCCGCCGCCGATCTGGATCACGCGACCCCATCCGCGCGCGCGCATCGCGGGCACCAGCCGCTGGATCATGCGCACGCCGGAGAGGACATTGACCTGATAGGTCTCGACCCATGTATCGGGCAGCGCGGTCGTCCAGTTCAGGTGGTGATAGTAGCCGGCGTTGTTGACGAGAATGTCGATCGCGCCGCGCTCGCTGGCCATGGCGGCCACGGCATCGGCCCCATCGTCCGTGGCCAGGTCTCCCAGCGCCACTTCCGCGATGCCGCCCTTTGCCGCGATCTCCGCCGCGACGGCTTCCGTGCGTCCGGCATGGCGGCCATGCACGACGACCGTGGCGCCTTCGGCGGCCAGCAGCTTCGCGATGGCCTCGCCCAGCCCGGCGCTCGACCCCGTGACGAGCGCGCGTTTTCCCTTCAGATTCAGATCCATGAACGATTTCCTGCTTCAAAATTTCTACTAGTGTAGAATTTCATGAGCCAAAAGTATACGGGTGTGTGATTATGCAAGAGCTTGGCAGGAAGGGTGCCGCGACGCGGCAAGCGATTCTCGACGCGGCGCGCGGGGTCTTCACCGAATCGGGCTATGACGCCGGCGTCCGCGAGATTGCCGAGCGCGCGGGCGTCACCGCGATGCTCGTCAACCGCTATTTCGGCTCGAAGGAGCAGCTGTTCGAGGAGGTCGTGGATACGGTGCTGTCGGCGCCCGGCATCCTGACGCGCGAGACGATGAAGGATGCGCCCGATCTTGCCACGCTGTGCCGCGAGGTCGCCGGGGCGCTGCTGGCGCGTACCTCGCCCGCGTCGACGCCGATGGATGGATTCCTGATCCTCCTGCGATCGTCGAACAACCCGCAGGCCACGGCCATCCTGCGCAAGAAAATCGATACGCACTTCGCGCGGCCACTGGCGGCGCTGCTGCCGGGCGCGGACGCCGCGCAACGGGCCGCGGTCTTCCTGGCCGTTATCGCCGGCGTGCAGCTGATGCGGCAGGTGATCGACGTACCTTCGCTGCGGCGCGCAACGCCGGAGCGTCTCGGCAGGCAACTGGAGGCGTTGCTCGTCGTCGCCCTCGAGACACCGGATGGATCGCGGGTCTCCGGTCGCGCCGGCGCCGGCAAATAACCCAATCGATCTATCGACATGTGGAAATCATCTTTGCGGGGCCATGAGTGCCATTGGAGAATGGCATCGCGCAGAGGCCGACCGCCGATGCGCGACCTCGCCGGGTTCACGGCGGCCACCTACAAGACCGATCATGTCCGTACTCGAACTTCGTCGCAGTCTTCGCCATATCCTCGTCGCGGCCTCGCTGTCGGGACTGTCGCTCGCCGCGCTCGCGGACACCACCATCCTGAACGCGGCCTATGACGTCACGCGCGAGCTCTACAAGGACATCAATCCGGGCTTCGTCGCGCAATGGAAGAAGGATACCGGCGAAACCGTGACGGTCAATCAGTCGCACGGCGGCTCCAGCAAGCAGGCGCGCTCCGTGGCGGACGGTCTGGAAGCCGATGTCGTGACGATGAACCAGGAGACCGACATCGACCTGCTGGTCCAGCGCGGCATCGTCGCCAGCGACTGGAAGACGCGGTTGCCCAACAATGCGTCGCCGTACTACTCGACGATCGTGTTTCTTGTCCGCAAGGGCAATCCGAAGCAGATCCACGACTGGGACGACCTTGGCCGCGCCGGCGTGCAGGTCATCGTGCCGAACCCCAAGACCTCGGGCAACGGCCGCTACACCTATCTGGCCGCGTGGGGCGCGGCGATTCGCAAGGGCGGTACCGAAGCGCAGGCGCGCGAGGCCGTGACGAAGCTGTTCCGCAACGTACCGGTCCTCGATACCGGCGGCCGTGGCGCGACCACCACCTTTACCCAGCGCCAGATCGGCGACGTGCTGGCCACGTTCGAAAGCGAGGTTCACCAGATCCGCAAGGAACTCGGCGACAACTTCGAGGTGGTCTACCCAAGCCAGTCGATCATCGCGGAGGCACCGGTTGCCGTCGTGGACAAGGTGGTGGACAAGCGCGGCACGCGCAAGGTCGCCACGGCCTATCTACAATACCTGTGGTCGGAGCCCGGCCAGGAACAGATCGCGAAGCAGTTCAACCGCCCGCGCTCGGCCGCCGCGCTGAAGGCGCATGCCGACGTGTTCAAGCCCATCAAGCTGTTCTCGATCAACGAAGTGTTCGGTAGTTGGGCCCAGGCCCAGGCGCGCCACTTCAACGATGGCGGCGAGTTCGACAAGCTCTACCAGGCGCGCAAGTAAGCGCGGCACCTCATCCCTGCGCAGTCCTGCGAGCAGGACGGGTCGTGGTCAACAAGGAACCTTGAAATGAAAACCAGCGCACGCAACCAGTTCTCCGGTATCGTCGGCCAGGTCACCGCAGGCGCCGTCAACGACGAAGTCACGATCGAGACAGACGGCGGCGCGCAAATCGTCGCGACCGTCACGCACGACAGCGCCAGCCGTCTGGGTCTGAAGGCCGGCGCCAGGGCCGTCGCGCTGGTGAAGGCGACGTCGGTGATCGTCATGGTGGATGCCGACGCCAGCAAGGTATCGGCGCGCAATGTCGTGGACGGCAAGGTGACCGCGCTGACCAAGGGCGCGGTCAACGCCGACGTGACCATCACCGGTTCCAACGGCCTGGCGGTGTCGGCCATCATCACCAACAACAGCGTGGATCGCCTCGGCCTGGCCGTCGGCTCGGCCGCGGCTGCCATGTTCAAGGCATCGAGCGTGATCGTCGGTATCGACGGCTGATATCGGGGCCCATAAAGGCGGGTGTCGCCTGATCGGCCGCGCATCATCCCAGAAGCTGGAGATGCTCCACAACGATGATGACGCCGATGCCGATCAGGATCACGCCGCCGATGGCCTCGCTCCAGCGGCCCAGCGCGGGGCCGACGAGGCGTCCGATCATGACGCCGAGCGTGACCATGAGCGTGGTGGCGAGGCCGATGGCACCGGCGGCGAGCATGATGTTGACGTTCACGAAGGCAAGGCCCACACCGACCGCCATCGCATCGATACTGGTGGCGAAACCCGTGACCGCGAGATTCCAGAACGAGTGCGATTGCGGCTTGTCCTCATGCGCTTGGTCGCTCGAGAACTTGAAGATCATGCGCAGGCCAAGCACGGTGAGGAGCCCGAACGCAATCCAGTGGTCCCACGCGGTGATATAGCTCGACGCCGCCCTGCCAAGTGCCCAGCCCACCGCGGGTGTGATCGCTTCGATAACGCCGAAGATAAGGCCCGTCTTGATGGCTTCCGTCAGTCTGGGCCGATAGAGCGCGGCCCCTTTCCCGATGGCCGCGGCAAACGCGTCCGTGGCCATGGCGAATGCCAGCAGGATGATCGATACCAGTGTCATGGATAACAAACGGGGGCCGGCAACAGATGGACCAATGACTTTGTCGTTCAGTGCCAGCCCCGGCTGGTGAACGAAAAGTCAAAGGTCTCGCAGAACGGGCTTCCCTTGCAGAAGCCTGCCGCCGACGCCATGGCCAGATGACCAAGTGTGTTGACGCCGGCGCCTCCAGCATGTGGAGGCAAGCTACTCCCCTAAGACACGCCGATGCTAACACGATGCCGGGAGGCCTGCCACCTTCAGGGTTTATCGCCTGATCTCATCGCAGGGACCGGAAGCTCGCGCGGACCTCGGCCGTGAACGCCTGCGGTTGCTCCCATGCCGCGAAGTGCCCGCCCTTGGGCAGCCGGTTGAAGTGGATCAGTTTCGGATACGCACGCTCGGCCCAGCTGCGCGGCGCCGCGTAGATTTCATCGGGGAACACGCTCACCGCGACCGGAATGGCCACATGCTTCGGCGCGAAGAAGTTGAGCTTGTTCTCCCAGTACAGGCGCGCCGACGAGACGGCGGTGTTCGTCAGCCAATACAGCGTCACGTTGTCGAGCACGTCATCGCGCGTGAGTCCCTCTTGCTGGCCATCGAACACACGGGCGATCAGCGCCTGGCTCGCGGCGTCGTGGTCGAGCATCCATGCCGCGAGGCCCACCGGCGAATCGGCCAGCGCGTAGAGCGTCTGCGGGCGGTTCGCCATCTCCAGCGCATAGCCGAGCCCGTGCTTGTAGAACGTGTCGAGCTGCGCGTACGCATGCCGCTCGTCGTCACCGAGGCCAGCGGGGGCATCGCCGCCGGCCTTCAATGCGCTGGCGATATCGTCCGGAATCGTGGCGGGCATGTTCGTATGAATGCCAAGCAACGCCGGCGGCGCGATCAGCGCCATCTGCTCGGTGACGGCATTTCCCCAGTCGCCACCTTGCGCAACGTAACGCGCGTAGCCGAGCCGCTGCATCAGCGTGATCCACGCGCGTGCAATGCGCGCGGGGTCCCAGCCCGTGGCGGTGGGCTTGCCGGAGAAGCCGTGGCCGGGCAGGGAGGGAATCACCACATCGAACGCATCGGCCGCCGACCCGCCATACGCGGTCGGGTCCGTCAGCGGACCGATGATCTTCAACTGTTCGATGATCGACCCAGGCCAGCCATGGGTGATGACGATGGGCAACGCATTCGGATGCTTGGAGCGAACGTGGATGAAATGAATATCGAGCCCGTCGATCTCGGTCACGAACTGCGGTACGGCATTGAGACGCGCCTCGACCTTGCGCCAGTCGTAGCCCGAGGCCCAGTATTGCGCGAGCTTGCGCATGGTCGCGAGCTGCACGCCCTGCGAGGCATCGGCAACGGTTTCGCGCTCGGGCCACTGCGTCGCGCGAATACGCTGGCGCAGGTCGGTCAGGCGTGCCTCCGGCACGTGCACGCGCAGCGGGCGAATGGCGGTGCTGCCCGCCTGACTGGAGATCTGCGTGATCGATGCATCGCCGCCGGCAAAGGCCAGTCCACTGAAGGACGCCGTTGCGACAGCGGCCGCCGCCGCGCCGATAAAGTGGCGCCGTGATGCGTGCAGCGGGGAAGTTTGGGGAAAGCGATCGGTTGACATGCCAGCTCCTGTTTCTTGTCTCGATCGCGGCATGAATGCCGCGGGTTGAGACCAGTATGGAAAAGCGGCAGCCAAAGCGGAACGGTTCCGGGCGTACAACTCTTGTGAGGGCTGGGAACAATGTCGCTAGATCAGCGACGCCAGCATCGGCAGATCGATGTTGCCGCCCGACAGCACGATGAGTGTGTCGCGACCGCCGGGTCGCAGGTGGCCCGCGAGCAACGCGGCCAGCGCCACGGCGCCGCCGGGCTCGAGCAGGAGGCGTAGCTCCTCGAGGCCGAAGCGGATGGCGGCGGCTACTTCGTCGTCCGACACGGCAAGGGCGGCGTCGAGACGGTGGCGGTTGATCGCAAACGGCAGCTCCGCGGGGCAGACGGCCTGCAGGGCATCGCAGATCGACGTCGCATCGGGCGTGTTGCGCGCGCGCTGGCCGCCACGCAGGGAGCGCACGGTATCGTCGAAGTCTCGCGGTTCCACGGCGACCAGTTGCGTGTCCATGCGCCGTCCGCCCAGCGCAAGCGCGCAGCCCGCGAGCAGGCCGCCGCCGCCACATGGCGCCGCGAACGTGCCGAGGTTCGCCAGCGCATCGGCGGGCAGGTCGTCCAGTGCCTCGCGCGCCACGGTGCCCTGCGCCGCAATCACATCGGGATTGTCGCCGGGCGGCACCAGCGTGCCGCCGGTCGCCGCGAGCAGGCGCATGCCGATGGCCTCGCGGCTTTCGGTCCGGCGATCGTAATGGACCACGCGCGCGCCCTGTGCCTCGGCACGCGCCACCTTGTTGCGCGGCGCGTCCGCGGGCATGACGATGGTCGCGGGCATGCCAAGCTGCCGCGCGGCCCAGGCGATCGCCTGCCCGTGGTTGCCCGTGGAGTAGGCCACGACCCCGCGCCGGCGTTGTGCGGCGTCCATGGCCAGCAGCGCGTGGAAGGCGCCGCGCGCCTTGAACGAACCGGTGACCTGCAGGCATTCGGGTTTGAGCCAGATTCGGGCGCCGGCAATGCGGTCCAGCGTGGGCGAGCGCAGCAATGGCGTGCGGACGACGTGCGGCGCGATGACCGCCGCGGCACGTTGCACATCCGCGTAGGTCGGTACGCGCAGCGTGCCGAGCGTTTCGTGCTCGATATGGGAGGCGATGATGTCGTTGCGCATGAGGTTCAGTGGGCCATCAGTCTGGAAAGGAAGTCCCGTGCGCGAGCGGTCGCGGGTGCGGTGAAGAACGCCTCCGTAGAGACGTCCTCGATGACTTCGCCGTGGTCCATGAAGATCATGTGGCTGGCCGCGCGCCGCGCGAAGCCCATCTCGTGGGTGACTACGGCCATGGTCATGCCGTCCTGCGCCAGCTCGAGCATCACGGCGAGCACTTCGCCGATCATCTCGGGATCGAGCGCGGAGGTCGGCTCGTCGAACAGCATGACCGCGGGATCCATCGCAAGCGCCCGCGCGATCGCGATGCGCTGCTGCTGACCGCCGGACAACTGGCCGGGGTACGCATCGATCTTCGTCGGCAGGCCAACGCGGTCGAGCAACGCGCGCGCCCGGGTCTCGGCCTCGGCGCGATCCCTGCCGAGCACACGCACGGGGGCGAGGCACAGGTTGTCGAGCACGCTGAGGTGCGGATAAAGCTCGAAGTGCTGGAACACCATGCCCACGCGTGCGCGCAGCTTGTGCAGATCGGTGCGTGGGTCGCCCAGCAACTTTCCATCCACTTCGATGCTGCCGCCCTGAAAAGGCTCCAGCCCGTTGAAGCATTTGATGAGCGTGCTCTTGCCGGAACCGGAGGGGCCGCAGATGACGGCGACTTCGCCACGGCGGATGGTCAGGCAGCAGCCCTTGAGCACCGGGGTATCGCCGTACGACTTGTTCAGCTGCCGTACGGCGATCATGGCGTCGCTGGCGGACGGCGGCGATTCGACGGGCGAGCGGGCGAAGGACGGGGTATGCGTTGCGGCAGTCATGCATGGCTCCATCGGCGTTCGGCGACATGCGCGAGCGCGGAAAATGACACGCAAAGCGTGAAGTAGACGAGCGCGGCGAACACGTACATCTCGACGAGGCGGTTCTCGCGCGTGGCGACGATGCCGGCCGATGTCATGAAGTCGCGCAATGAAATGACGTACACGAGCGAGGTGTCCTGGAACAGGATGACCGCCTGCGTGATCAGCACGGGCAGCATGTTGCGCAGCGCCTGCGGCAGTACGACGAAGCGCAGCGCCTGCGCGGGACGCAGGCCGGAGGCCGCGGCGGCTTGCCATTGGCCCGTCCGCACGCTCTGCAGGCCCGCGCGCAGGATCTCCGAGTAGTACGCGGCCTCGAACAGCGAGAACGCGATCAGCGCGGAAGGCATGGCGCCCACCGGGCGGCCGACGATCAGCGGCACAAGGAAGTAGAACCAGAAGATCACGAGGATCAGCGGTACGGCGCGAAAGCCGTTCACGTACAGCGCGGCGGGACGCGCGAGCCAGGGCCGGCCGGAGAGCCGCGCGAGCGCGAGCAGCAATCCGAGGAACAGGCCGGCAACCATGGCGACAAGTGTCACCAGCACGCTGGTGCCGAGCCCGTCCAGCAGAAAGGGCCACGACCGCGCGATGATGGAGATATCGAAACCGTTCGTCATGATCAGGCGCTCCGCATGCCGGGGACCATCAGCCGCTTCTCGAGCGCCCGCATGCCGCCGGTCACGATCAGCGCCATGGCCAGGTACACCACCGTGGCCGCGGTGAACGCCTCGAAGCCGTTGAAGGTGAAACTCTCGATCTGCCGGCTCTGCGCGGTGAGTTCGTAGACCCCGATGGTCAGCGCCAGCGCGGAGTTCTTGAACACCGTGAGAAATTCCGACGTGAGCGGCGGCAGCACCGTGCGAATGGCCTGCGGCAGTACCACGTGCCGGTACGCTTGCGCGAGTGTCATGCCCGACGCCATCGCGGCCATGCGCTGCCCGCGCGGCGTCGCGCGAATACCCGCGCGCACCTGCACCGCGACGCGTGCCGCCGTAAAGAGCCCGAGGGCCGCGATCGCCGTCCACAGTTCGGGGGCGGGAAGGTCGCGCTTGAGCCAGTGACCCGCGGCGGCGGGCAACAGCTCGGGCAGCACGAAGAACCATAGAAACAGCTGCAGCAGCAGCGGCACATTGCGAAAGGCCGCCACATAGGCCGGCATGATCAGGCGCACGCGTCCGGGCAGGGATCCCACCACGCCGAGCAGCGTGCCGAGCGCCAGCGCGATCGCCCACGCGGCAAGCGAGATGACCAGCGTCATGCGCAGTCCCGTCAGCAGCCATTCGAAGTAGGGTTCCGCGACCAGCACGGACCAGTTCCACGCGTAATTCATGGTCGGGCTCCGGCCGGGGTCATTCGGGCAGCGCGGCCAGCTTGAACGCGGCAACGAGGTCGGGCGACATCGGTACCTGCAGCGGCGTGAACCACGTGTCGTACGACGCTTTCAGTTCCCCGTCGCGCGCGGCTCGCGCGATCGTCGCGTTCACGAGGCTCAGGAACACCGTGCTGTTCTTCTGGATCATGAGGCCGTACGGATCGAACGACAGCGGGCGGCCCACCACCTCGAAGTCCGTGGGGTTTGGCGCGCTCTTGCGCAGGCCGAAGAGCAGGATGTCGTCCGTGGAGAACGCGTCCGCGCGGCCCGTGGACAGCGCGAGAAAGCCTTCGGCGTTGTCGCGCACGGGGACCACGCGCACCTGGAGCTTCTTCGCTTCGATCAGCGACTTCACGAGCCGCTCGGGCGTCGTGTTGATGGGCAACGCCACCGCCTTGCCGTTGAGGTCCTCCACTTCGCGAATGCCCGCGTTCCTGCGAACGAGCAGACGCGTGGTCGAGATGAAGTGCGGCGCGCTGAAGTCGACCTGCGCCTGCCTGCCCAGCGTGTTGACCGTGGAGCCGCATTCGATATCGACGGTGCCATTGGCGACGAGCGGAATGCGGTTCTGCGGGTTCACGGCCACGAAGTCCACCTTGAGCGCCGGATTCTTCAGCCGCTGCTTCACGTCCGCGACCACCTTCATGCAGAGGTCGATCGCATACCCGACAGGCTTCTTGTCGTCGTTCAGATACGAAAACGGTATGGAGGTTTCGCGATAGCCAAGGGTGATGGCGCCCTTCGACTTGATGCGGTCGAGCACCGCGTCGGAAGTCTGCGCGCGGGCGGCTGGAATATGAACCGCCGCGATCAGGGCCAGCAGGGCAAGCGCGCCACCGGGCAGAAGGCGCGAGAACGGTCGAAGTGTCTTCATGGCAGGAACTCTCTGGGTCGGAACGCGTGAAGGGGAAATGGCAGGCGCGCTGGCGTGGGCTAGTCCGTCAGCGCGGAGACGAGCTCGGCGAGGCTGGACACCGTGAGGTCGGGGCGCGCTTCCGCGGCGCCTTCACCGGACAGGCCGAGCAGACGCTCCGGCCGGTTGATCCAGGCGCAGCGCAGGCCGAGCTTGTTGGCCGGTGTGATATCGGCGCGCAGGCTCTGGCCGACGTGCAGGATTCGCTCGCGCGGCACGCCAAGGCGGGCAAGTTCGCCAATGCCGGTATCGAAGTGCGGCCAGTCCGGCTTGTAGGCGCCGACGCGCTGGGCGGTCACGACCACATCGAACTGGAAATCGAGGACGCGGCACGAGGTATTGAGCGAGGCCACGTCGATATTGCTGAGCGCGCCGATGCGGGCCGACTGCTGGAGCCGCACGAGCCCTTCGTGGCTATCGGCGAAGGCGGGCCACGTATGCGGGCTCGCCGAGAACTGGCGGCGGCGGTCTTCGTTTACGGGCACGCCGAACTCGGCGCAGATCTGGTCGAAGCATCGATTGAGCACCTCGGGATAGAGGTGCGCGGGGCGTTCCTTCTGGATGCGCGCGCGGGCGCCGTCGAACGCCATCACAAGCGTACCGGCATCGGCGGAGATGCCATTCTCCGCGGCCCATTGGAGCAGGAACGCCGCGATGGAAGGCTCCCAGTCGATCAGGGTGCCGTAGACGTCGAAGGTGATGGCGTCGAAGTCGGAAAGACGAAGCGTGGTCATGCGTGTGGTCTCTGGGTTGGGAAGGTGTGAGTTAACGATAAGCGATTATCGATAATCGGTAAAGGGATTCTTCTGGTGTAGAATTCGGTCCATCAGGAGATTTCGCATGCACCCTTCGTCACAACTGCTCGCGACGGCGTCCGAGATGCCGGACCGCTCGACGGCCGGCATCCTCGTGGATACGCTCCGCAACGAGATCATTCAGGGGAAGCTGCAGCCCGGGGATCGGCTCAAGCAGGACGCCATCGCGACCCGCTTCGGCGTGAGCCAGACGGTCGCGCGGGAGGCATTCAAGGATCTGATCGGCGAGTGTTTCCTCGTCGCCGAACCGCGCCGTGGCGTCAGCGTGGCGCTGATGTCCGCAGAGGAAGCGGAAGAGACCACGGCGCTGCGCATTCTCGTGGAGGGGCAGGCGCTGGCCTGGGCCATTCCGCTGATGACGGACAGCCACCTCGATACCGCACAGCAGTTGTCGAAGGAACTCGATCGCGCGAAGGATGTGGGCCAGCTGATCCAGCTGAACGCGCAGTTCCACCGCACGCTATATGCGGCATGCGGCCGCGCCCGGACCATCGCGCTCGTGGAGACGCTGCGTCTCGGGTTCGAGCGCTACCTGCGATATACGTGGGAAGCGACGTCCCATGTCGAGCGATCGCAGCAGGAGCACCGCGAATTGCTGGCACTCTGTCGCGCGCGAGACGTGGAAGCCGCGTGCAATCTGCTGCGGGCCCATATCGCCGGCACCGGCAAGCTGCTCGTCGAGCGGCTGCAGGCCGGCAACTAGCGTTTCGGGCCGGCCGCTTATCGCCCGTTCACATACGGCGACAGCGCGTTGGCAATCAGCGTGTTGACGGGCGCGTCCACGCCGGCTTCCTTCGCCAGCGACACCACGCCGCCGCCCAGCCACGGCAGCTCGATGCGATTGCCCTTCTCGAGGTCGTGGAACATCGACGACGTCATCGTGTAGGGCAGGTTATCGACGAGCTTCATGCACTGGTCCGCATAGTCCTCGGGCAGCCGGACGCCGAGGGCACGGCCCACCTGCACACCCTCCGCAATCACCGACCGCAACACGCCGCGGCTGCCTTCGCTCTCGCGGATCGGTCCGATGGTCAGATGCGTAAGGCAGGTCATCGACGAGAGGCCGACCAGGAACACATACTTTTCCCAGAGCACGCGCTGGATATCGTCGGCGAGCAGGGCATCGACGCCCATCTCCGCGAAGCTCTTGACCAGTTGCGCGGAACGCTCGCGGTGCACGCCGTCGTACTCGCCCAACGTGACACGCTGGAGCGCGCCGGTCTGCCGGATCACGCCGGGGCGGCCGATGGTCGTGGCCACGTACCCCACGCCACCGATCACGGCGGCTTCGCCGAACACGCGACGCAGCACGTGGTCCTTGATCACGCCGTTCTGCAGCGAGAGCACCGCGGTATCGGGGCCGGCAATGGCCTGGAGCTCCTGCGCGATGGATTCGAGATCCCACAGCTTGACCGCGATGAGGATGATGTCCGGCCGATCGAGCGACCGGATGTCGTCGGTCACCTTGACCTTCAGGGACTGCAGCTCGCCGTTGTCGCTCTCGATATGCAGGCCGCCTTCCTGCATGGCCCGCAGATGCGCGCCGCGCGCGACGAAGGTCACGTCATGGCCCGCCTGCTGGAGCTTGAAGCCATAAAACCCGCCGACGCCGCCCGAACCGATGACTGCAATCTTCATTTGTCGCCTCCAATTGGTTAACCAATAACATTGATTGGTTCAATTTTGGTACGACAAACGTCCCGTGTCAAATGGCGGCGACGATCGCTACGGACGGAGGAGGGCGGAGGTGATGTGTTCGAGGTGCTCGCGCGAGGCCGCGTAGGCGGCGGCCGCATCGCGGCTGCGAATGGCCGCGACGATCTTGTCATGCTCGCGGCGCGAGTCCACGCGGCGCTCCGCGGTCAGCAGGCGCTGGCGGATGCTTCCCCACTCGACGCCTTCGTCGGCCGCGATGAATGCTTCGTAGGCACGGATCAGCAGCGGATTGTGCGTGGCCATGGCGATCGCGCGATGGAAACCATGGTCGGCCAATTCGTACGCCTCGAAGTCGTCGGCCACGTGGTAACGCTCGGCGCATGCCGTCAGATGGGCCAGATCCTGCGTGGTGCAGTTCATCGCGGCCACCGCGGCGAGGTTCGGTTCGACGGCCAGGCGGGCCTCGACGATCTGCTTCGGGCTGAGGTCGAGCACCTCGCCGTCCATGCCCGGCAGCGCGCCGCCCGGCCGCCGTGGCTGATGCGCGAGGTAGGTGCCGCTGCCGACCTTGCGGACCACGCGGCCCTCCATCTCCATCGCGGCCAGCGCCTTGCGCACGACATTGCGCGAGACCCCGAGCGATTCGGCGAGGGCGCGTTCGGTCGGCAGCTTCGCGCCGTCTTCGGCATTGCCGCGCAGCAGATGGCTGCGGACTTTCTCGACTGCGGCGTCGGCTCTCATTTGGTTAACCAATTTGGCGAATCGAACGACATTGGACTAGGATTGGTTAGATTTTCGGATCGATTGGTTGACACTCTATCACTGCCCCCCGCCTGGAGAAACACCGTGAAGCCCGCCCTGCATATTTCCGCCATCCGGACCCGGTTCGTCAAAGTGCCGATGAAATTTCCGCTCGGCACGAGCGCGGCCCGGGTTACCGCCGCGCCCCTGCTGCTCGTCGATCTCGAGACGAAAGAGGGTGTCATCGGCCGGAGCTATCTGTTCTGCTATCGGGATAGTGGCGCGCGTGCCATCGCCGAGATCATCGCGGAGGCCAACGGGCTGATTGCGGGCATGGAGGCCGCGCCCGCGAAGATCGCGGACTTTCTGGGGCGCCGCTATGCGTTGCTCGGCGTGACCGGCGTCGCGCGCATGGCGCTCGCGGCCATCGATATCGCGCTGTGGGACGCGCAGGCCGTGGCGGCGGAGATGCCGCTGGCCACGTTTCTCGGCGGCACCCTCGATCCGATCCCGGCCTACAACAGCGACGGCCTGGGCCTGATGCCCGCGAAGGACGCGGCCGAGGAAGCCGTGCGGCTGCTCGAACCCGGTTTCCACGCGGTGAAGCTGCGGCTGGGACACGCGGATGCGCGCGTGGACCGGGAGGTTGCGGCCGCCGTGCGCGGCGCGATCGGCAGCGATGCCGCGCTGATGGTCGATTACAACCAGGCGCTGACGGTGCCCGAGGCGATCCAGCGTGGCCGCGACCTCGATGACCTGAATGTCTACTGGCTCGAGGAGCAGATTCGTCATGGCGATCTGCAGGGCTACGCCGCCATTGCCGCGGCGCTCGATACGCCGGTCCAGCTTGGCGAGAACCTCGACGGCCCGGAGGCGGTATTCGACGTCGTGGCCACGCGCGCGGCCGATTACCTGATGCTCGACCCCGCGCGCATCGGCGGTGTCACGGGATGGATGCGAGGCGCGGCGATCGCCGCCGCGCGGGGCGTGCCCGTGTCCTCGCATCTGTTTCCCGAGATCAGCATTCATCTGCTGGCGGCCACGCCGACCGCGCACTGGCTCGAATACACGAGCTGGGCGGACGCGATTCTCGAGGCGCCGCTGGAGATCGTCGATGGCAGGATCGCGCCACCGAATCGGCCCGGGTTAGGCCTGCAATGGTCGGAATCGGGCATTGCGCGCTGCGGACTGGGCTAAAATCCATGCCCCGCACGCATTTCCGCATTCCCGGCCTCACGCATGGACCCGCATACCGAAGCACCCGACTCGGCTGAACCCGAGCAGATTCACGAGCCGCGCCTCTGGAAAGACAAGGGCTGGACCGCGCGCGTCATCAAGAATGAGGACGGCGAAGGCTGGGCTGTCGAGATGATTCGCGATGGCAGTGCCGAACCCGCACTGGTCGGTCCCTGGACCATGGGGCGCAACAAGGTCGATCCGAAGCCGCTCGATGCCACCGCGCATCAGACGCTGGTGAAGACGGCTTCCGAGGTCATTCGCCGCCACGAGCAGCAGCTGCACGCGCAACTGAACAAGCAGGTGTCGATCGAGCTCGGCGACGACGTGATCTCCGTCAGGCTCGCGATCACGCCCGACGAGTTCGAGCCGTTCGGCACGCTGACGGCGGTGAACCCGCTCGGCGACGTGCTCGCGACCGTCAATGTGCGGCCCGATTTCCGCCTCACGCGCGAAAGCGCGGGCCGCTGGGCCGCCGACGGCTTCGGCAAGATTCGCTAGACCGCAGCCATCATGCCGGCCGCCGTGCCAGCACCGCATCGCGCGGGCCGGCATCGACCACGCGGCCCGCTTCCACCACCACGATCGTATCGAAGCGCGCGAGCAGGCTGGGCCGATGCACCGACGCCACGATGCAGGCCGTCGGGAATGCGGCGAACATACGGTCGAACACACGGCCTTCGGCCTGTGGGTCGAGCGCGCTGGTCGGCTCGTCGAGCAGCAGCAGCGAACTGCCCTGCGCGGCCAGCGCCCCGCGCGACAGGGCGAGCCGCTGGCGCTGACCGCCCGACAGGTTGCTGCCGCGCTCGTTGAGCGTGCTGGCCAGCCCATCGGGCATGCGCTGCAAGACTTCATCGAACACGCCCGCATGCACGGCCGACTGCAGCGCCGCCGCGTCGGCCGGTACCCCGAACGTGAGGTTCTCCTCGACGCTGGCTTCGAAGACCTCCGCCTCCTGCGGGATCAGCGTGGCGAGCGTCCGCAATTCGCTCCAGTCGCGTGATTCGCCGTCGCGCAGCAGTTCGCCCTGCTGCGGCCGATAGAGTCCGGCGAGCGCCCGCAGCAACGTACTCTTGCCGCCGCCGCTCGGTCCGATCAGCGCCACGCGCGCGCCACGGGCGAGCTCCAGATCCACGCCATGGAGGCCGCCGCGCGCATCGTTTGCGTAGCGCCAGGTCGCGCCGCGCAGGGCCAGCGTCCGCCATGGCGCATCGGGCACCACCGCCGGCACGATGGCCTCGGGGTCGCCCGGCGCGTCCCAGATCGGCGCCGCGCTCCCGTAGTCGGTATGCATGCGCGCGAAGCTCTGGAAGTTGGTCGCCATCGCACCCACGACGGTGGCGGCCTGCTGCGCATACTGGTAGATCATGAAGATCGTGCCGAGCAGCACGGCCTGCCCGGGCTGGCGCGATTGCAGCACGTATACCACGACCAGAATCCATGTAAGGCCCATGCCGAGCAGATCGACGGCAAACCACTTGCCTTCGTTGACCATGACCGCGCGGCGCAGCGGCGCCATGACGGCGGCCATGCGGTGATCGAGCAGCTTGCGCGAGGCCGCCTGCAGCCGCAGGCCGATGACCGTCCCCGCATTGCCGACGAAGTCGAGCAGCGCGGCCGCGTAGCGGCGCTCGGCATCGTTCTCCGCGCGGGCCAGATGCATGAGCGTGCGGTCGAAGCGCAGGATGATCAGTGCAACGATCACATAACCGGTCACCGCGATGATGCCGCTGGTCCGCGAGAGCAGGGCCAGCGCGACGATGGGGCCGACGAAGTTGAATGCGCTCTGCAGATACCCGAACTGGTTCTGCGCGAAGTCCGAGAGCGCGCGGCTCGACTGCACCACGCGATGCTGGAGCTCGCCCGAGTGATGGCCGTCGCGCCACGCGAGCGGCGCGGAATCGATGCGCGCGTAAAGCTGGTCGGCCAGACGCTCGCGCACGCGCACGCCGACATTGCGTTCGAGCACACGGCCCGGACCATGCAGCAGCCACGAGAGCAGATAGATACCGATGAGGTAGACGATCCACCGGCCGGCGGTTTCCATCTGGCCCTGCTGGAGCGCGTTGATCGCCTGCGCGGCGAGCCACGGCATGGTCAGCCGCAGCAATTGCGCGGCGGAGAGCAGCGCCGCCGCCCCGAGCATATGCGCGCGCACGCCCTCCGCATGCAGCCACAGCGCGCGATAGAGATCGCGCGCGGCGCTGCCGAGGCCGATGGCGCGTGGACGGGGCGGGGGAGGGGGAGGGGACGTTGGGGTTTGAAGCTCCGTCATCAAGTCATCGCTCCTTATGTCTTCAGATCCGCAAGCAGTTGCTCCGCCAGAAAATCGCAGGGCGGGCGCGACGATTGGGCGCTGCGCGCGAGGATGACCTCGAGCGGCGGCAGTTCGGGCAGGCCGTCGGCCTCGCCGAGCACGGTCATTTGCTCCGGCACGCTGCAACGCGCGAGCGGTGCGACGGCCAGGCCCGCATGGACCATGCTGATGAGCCCCAGCAGGCTCGGACTTTCGTATGACATGCGATAGCGGATGCCCGCGCGCTGCAACGCATGGATGGCCGTGGCGCGCGCCGCGCTGCCCTGAGGAAAGACCGCGATGGGGAACGGGCGTTCCTTCCAGACGGCCGGGCCGCCGCGTCCCGCAACCCAGTCGACGGGCTCGTACCGCAGGAATTCGCCGCTGACACCGCGCGATTTCGTGATGCACGCCAGGTCCAGCGTGTTGTCCCTGAGCAGCGGGACGAGCGCATGGCTCGGCATGCCGATAACGCGAATCTCCACGCGCGGATGGGCCGCCGCGAACTTGCGCAGCGCCGAGGGTAGCAGCGACGACGCGTAGTCGTCGGGCACGCCGATCGTGACGCGGCCGCGAATCTCGGGACGCATGATGGCCGACCAGGCTTCCTCGCGCATCGCGAGCAACTGCCGGCCATAGTCGGCAAGCGTGCGGCCGTCATCGGTCAGCGCGACGTTGCGCGTGTCGCGGACGAACAGCGGCTTGCCCAGTACATCTTCGATCGCCTTGATCTGCATGCTGACCGCCGAGGGCGAGCGATGGAGCGCCTCCGCCGCGCGGGCGAACGAGCCCGCGTCGGCCACGGCGACGATCATCTCCAGCACGTCGAGATCGAGCTTGCGCATGAGGGGTGCGTCCGGGGGTTCTATTCGTCAGGAAAGCTGAGTAATCAATTCAGTATATTCCGTTTTACTTATCGATTGCGCAAACCAATACTGGAGCCCTCGAACGTGCGATATCAAGGGGCGGCCATGCGGGCAATGTACGACTTTCTGGCGGTGGGCGGCCTGCTGGCCATCACCCCCGGACCGAACATGGTGTACGTGATGGCGCGCTCGGTATCGCAGGGCACGCGCGCGGGGCTGATCTCGCTCGGCGGCGTCATGCTCGGCTACTTCACCTACATGCTGGGCGCGGCGTTCGGCATCAGCGCGCTGTTTCTGGCGATTCCGGGCGCCGGCCGCGCGCTGGCGCTGTTCGGCACCGGCTATCTGCTCTACATGGCATGGAAGATCCTGCGGCCCGGCGGCCGCTCGCCGCTCGAGACGATGCAACCCGATGCCCCGCCGCATCGCACGGGCACGCGCAAGTTGCTGGCGATGGGCGCGATGACGAGCCTGCTCAATCCCAAGCTCGCGCTCGTGTTTCTCTCCGTGCTGCCGCAGTTCATCGACGACAAGGCCGGAGACATCCTTACGCAGTCGCTGGCGCTCGGCGCCGCATTGACCATCGCGTTTGCGTCGGTCAATGCGTGCGTGGCGGTGGCATCGGGCCGTGTGGCGACCGCGATGGCCGACCATCCGCGCATGCTGGCGGCGCAGCGATGGATCGTCGGCGCGCTGCTCGTAGCGCTTGCGGTCAAACTCGGCATGCAGGCATGGTAGCCTCTCTCCTTTGACAAGACGTCGTCCGCAGACGACGCATGCTACAAGGAGACTCCATTGAAGCCATCGCGCACGCATGCCGCCGCGCTGCTGTTCGCCATCGCTGGCCTTGCCGGCAGTGCTCACGCCGCCTATCCCGACCGCCCCATCAAGCTGATCGTGCCATTCCCGCCGGGCCAGGCTACCGATATCTTTGCCCGCGCGCTGGCGGAGAAACTCGGCAAGCAATTGGGCCAGTCCGTCATCGTGGAGAACCGCGCGGGCGCGGGCGGCAATATCGGCATGGAAGTCGCGGCCAAGTCGGCGCCCGATGGCTATACGCTCGTGATGGCCGGCAGCGCGATGGCCATCAACCAGACGCTCTACAAGAAGGTCAACTACGACCCGCTTCACGACTTCGTACCGGTTACCGGCGTCTTCTCCGTGCCGCTGGTGTTCCTGGCTACGCCGCAGTCGGGGTTCAAGTCGCTGCATGATCTGATCGCGAAGGCAAAGTCCGCGCCGGGCAAGTACAGCTATGCGAGCGCCGGCATCGGCGGCACGCAGCATCTGTCCGCGGAAATGCTGAAGGCGCAGGCGGGCGTGTTCATCGTGCATATCCCGTACAAGGGCAGCGGCCCCGCGCAGGCGGACTTCCTCGGCAACCAGATTCCGCTGATGGTGGACTCCGTTACCGCCGCGATGCCGCTGATCAATACCGGCAAGGCCGTGCCGCTGGCGGTGACCACGGCCAGGCGCGTGCCGCAGCTGCAGGCCGTGCCGACGGTGCGGGAAGAGGGCGTGCCCGGCTTCGAAGCGCTGGGCTGGGCCGTGATGATGGCGCCGGCCGGGACGCCGCAGGCCACGGTGAGCCTGCTGAACGCGGAGACCGTCAAGGCGCTGCAATCGCCGGAACTGCACAAGTTCATCACCGATCGCGGATCGGAGCCGATGCCGATGACGCCCGCGGAGACGGGCAAGTTCGTCGATAGCGAGATCCGCAAATGGGCGACCGTGGTGAAGCGGTCGGGCGCCACGGCCGATTGACGCTGGGTGTCGATACCTCAGCGGTGCGCCGGCTTGCGTGGCCGGCGCGCGCGCGGGGGATTCGATGTGGGATTCGATCCGGGGGCGGTGGCATCGAACTTTGCCGCCAGCCCTTGCTGCCTGAACGCTTCGATGACAAAATCGACGAACGCTCTGGTCTTGCCCGGCAACAGCCGGCGTGACGCGTAATAGAGCGAAATCATCCCCGCATCCGCATGCCACTCGGGCAACAGCCGGATCAGCCTTCCCGCCCTCAAATCCTCCAGCACGTCCGGCACGGCCAGCATCGCCACGCCTAGTCCAAGCCGCACCGCTTCCCGCATCGACGCCGGATCGCTCATCACGATGTCCTCGCCGAGCATCGCGGGCGCTTCGTTGCCCTGCCGGTCGGTCATGGTCCAGCGCCGGATGCGGCCCGTGGTCACGCTGCGCATCACGATCGCGCGATGGTTCGCGAGGTCTTCCGGGCGCGACGGCGCCGCCCCCTTGTGCACGCATTCGGGCGATGCCACCGCGACGACATGCACGGGCGCGAGCGCGCGCGCGACGATGCCTGGCGAGAGGTCGAACCCCCCACCGATGGCCAGGTCGTAGCCCTCGTGCACGAGGTCCACCTGCCGGTTCTCGAAATGGAACTCGGGCCGGACGCGTGGATGTTGGGCAAGAAACGCGGGCAGCAGCGGCAGGATGAAGTCCTTGCCGAGTGAAGGGCTGAGGCTGACCTTGAGCACGCCCGCCGGCTCGGCCGCGCCCGACGCGGTCTCCTCGATCGCGGACTGCAGCGCATCGAGGCTCGTGCCGATCGAGCCAAGAAACCGTTCTCCCGCCTCCGTCAGCGTGACGCGTCGCGTCGAGCGCTGCAGCAGCCGGACCCCAAGATTGCGTTCGAGCATGGCCACGTTGCGGCTGACCGCGGCCGGCGTCAGGCCGAGCCGGCGCGCGGCTTCCGAAAAGCTGCTCAGTTCCGCGCTCTTCACGAAGCTTTCCAGATTGGCGAGGGTCTCCATGGCACCTTCAATGATTGCTTGAAAACGGATCAATTGTAGACCGCCTAATCAAAACGGAATCGCCGCTCTACAGTTTCGTCATTCCACAACGTTCCACAACACACGCCAAGGAGATGACCATGGCACAGGTGATTCGGATCCATGAACACGGCACCCCGAAGGTGCTGCACGCCGAACAAGCCGATATCGGCGCGCCGGGCCGCGGCGAAGTGCGCATCGCGCAGGAAGCCATCGGCGTGAACTTCGTCGACACGATGGTGCGCGATGGCAGCTATCCGCTCCCGCTGCCGGCGATTCCCGGTTTCGAGGCCGCGGGCACGGTGACCGCGGTCGGCCCGGATGCCGGCGGGTTTGCGCCCGGCGATCGCGTGGCGTACTTCTTTGCCGCGGGCGCTTACGCCAGCGAGCGCCTGATCGACGCCGCCAAGCTCGTCAAGCTACCCGACGACATCTGCACGTTCAACGCGGCCACGTTTCTGGCGAAGGGCCTGACCGCATGGATGGGCCTGAAGGCGCTGCACTCGCTGCAGCCCGGCGAGACCGTGCTGGTGCTCGGTGCATCGGGCAGCGTGGGCAGCATTCTCTCGCGCTGGGCCAAGGCGATGGGCGCCACCGTGATCGGCGTGGCCGGCTCGCGCGACAAGCTGGCCAGGGTTCGCGCCGGCGCGCACCACGGCCTGCATGCGGGCGACCCCGCGTTGGCCGAGCGGATTCGCGCGATTGCGCCCAACGGTGTCGATGTGGTCTTCGATCTGGTGGGCAGTGCCACGTCCGCGATTGCCGTGGAAGCGGTGCGCGACGGCGGCGACATCGTTGCCATCGGCGGCGCGTCCGGCGAGCAGCGCTACGACGCCGCGCGACTGCAGGCGCGCGCGGTGCACGTGTTGCGCGGTGGCACCCCGCAGTTCGTCAACGCCAGCACGATCGGCGCGGCGACCGCGGACCTGTTCGGCGCGATACGGGCGGGACTTTTCCGGGACATCGACGTCGTGCATTTCGAGCTTGCCGAAGCCGCACTCGCCCATCAGGCGATCGCCGCGCGTTCGCTGCATGCCATTCCGATTCTCGTGCCGTCCACAGTGAAACGGTGCACCCACTAGCCTCCGATATGGAAACGCCATCCACACAACGACCGGCCGCGTCGCGGGCCGCCTCATGGGCCGCCTCATGGGCCGCCTCATGGGCCGCGGTCGCATCGATCGCGGTCGGTGCCTTCGCGCTCGTGACCACGGAATTCCTGCCGGTAGGCTTGCTGCCGCAGATCGCGGGCGATGTCGGCATTACCGAAGGGCAGGCCGGCCTGATGGTCAGCGTGCCCGGCCTGCTCGCGGCCATCGCGGCGCCGTCCACGATCGCGCTGGCGGCTGGCTTCGATCGCCGCCACGTGCTCTGGCTCATGCTCGGGCTGCTCGTGATCTCTAATGTGCTCGTGGCCACCGCCGTCAACTATCCGATGCTGCTGGCTGGCCGCGTGCTGCTGGGCATCGGCGTGGGCGGCTTCTGGACCGTGGGCGGTTCGCTGGGGCCGCGCCTGCGCGGCGACGGCGAAGGGCCGCGCGCCACCGCCTTGATCTTCTCGGGCGTATCGCTCGGCACGGTGGCAGGCGTGCCGGCGGGCGCATTGCTCGGCAACCTGATGGGATGGCGCAGCGCGTTTGCGGCATCGGCCGCGATCGCCGCGCTCGTCGTGGTGGCGCTCGTCACGCTGCTGCCGCGCATTCCGCCGCAGGCGGGGTCGGGACTCAAGGCCATTCCGCTCGTGCTGCGCCGGCGCGCCGCGCGCATCGGCCTGCTGGCGACGATCCTGATCTTTCTCGGGCAATTCGCGGCCTATACCTATATCGCGCCGTTTCTGAATCAGGTGTCGCATATCGAGGCCGGCGGCCTGAGCGCGGTGCTGCTCGGTTATGGCGTGGCGGGCTTCTTCGGCAACCTGTTCGGGGGCTGGGCGGCCACGCGCGATCGCCATCTCGCGCTGCTGGGCACCGTGGCGCTGCTGGGCACGGCCATCCTGCTGCTGCTCGAGTTCGGGGCGAACATGTGGGCCGCCAGCGGCGCGGTGGTCGCGTGGGGCTTCGCATTCGGCATGCTGCCGATCGCGATGCAGGTGTTCCTGTTCAGCAGCGCGCCCGACCATCTGGAGAGTATTGCCGCGCTGTTCGTCTCGATGGCGCAGGTGGCGATCGGCGCGGGCGCGCTGGTCGGCGGCCTCGTGGCGGACCGCCTCGGCATCCCGGGCGCGTTGTGGCTCGGTACCGCTGCCGCGCTGGCCACCGGACTGCTGCTGCTCGGCGCGCGCGGCAATGCGGGGGCGACTACCAGCCGTAGAAACGCGGCCACGTCCGCACCGAGCCATCCGCACTGACGGCCTGGTACTCGGGATGCTGCGCGCCGGTCGCGCATGCATGGTTCGGCAGGATGCGCAGCTTCGTGCCGATCGGGAAGGTCTCGGCGATGGCAAGGTCGGGCTCGCCGTTGCGCGAGACGATACCGTGCTCCTGATTGGCCCCGCTGATCACATAGCCGTCGATGACCTCGCCCTGCTCGGTGCAGACCTGGCCATAACCGAAGTCGTGCTTCTGGCGCTGTGTGCCGCGGTCGCGGCTCATGGCCATCCAGCCCGCATCGACGATGGCCCAGCCCTTGTCCGTCTGATGACCGATCACGGTCGTCAGCACGGACAGCGCGATGTCGGAGGTCTCGCACACGCCTACGTTGTGCATGACGAGGTCGAAGAACACGTACACGCCGGCCCGTACTTCGGTGACACCGGCCAGTTGTTCGGCGGTCAGCGCAGTCGGCGTGGAACCGATGCTGACCACGTCGCAGGGCAGGCCCGCCGCGCGCAGCCGCTCGGCCGCCAGCACGGTGCCCGCGCGTTCCTGTTCGGCGATCCTGACGAGGGCGTCGTGCGTGTCGTAGTCGTAGCTGGAGCCCGCGTGGGCCATCACGCCGCCGAGGCGCATGCCGCCGGACACGAGCGCGCGACCCACGTCGAGCAGCGTGCCGCTCTCGGGCGGAATGCCGGAACGGTGGCCATCCACATCCACCTCGATCCACACGTCGAAGACCTCGCCATGCGCGTTGCCAAAGGCCGCGATGGCTTCCGCGGTCTGCACGCTATCGGCCACGATCTTGAGGTCGCAGCCCTTGCGGCGCAGCGCCAGCGCTTGCGCGAGCTTGGTCGGCGCCATGCCGACGGCGTAGACGATATCGCGGACGCCCGCATCGAAGAATTGCTCCGCCTCCTTGAGCGTGGAAACGGTGATGCCCCGCGCGCCGGCCGCGATCTGCGCTTCCGCCACTTCGCGGCACTTCGTCGTCTTGACGTGCGGGCGGAACCCGACGCCCAGGGCGTCCATGCGCGACTGCATGCGCGCGATATTACGCTGCATGCGGTCGAGGTCGATCAGGGCGGCGGGGGTGTTCAGCGTGTCGAAGCGCATGATGTCGGCCGAGGCGGCGTTATCGATGAAAGATGCCGCCACTATAGGACCCCGCGGTCCCGCCGTGGTTAATGCGGCATGAATGCTTCGTTTAAGCGGATTTAACGCTCCGCCATGGCGGCGGCGATAGTGCCGCGCGCAGCGCTTCGAGGAAAGCGCGCTGCCGCAGCGACACGCCCGTGCGCGAAGGCAATAGGGCCATGACCGGTGCAGGCGGCAGGCTCCAGCCCGGCAGCAGCCGCACGAGCCTGCCCGAAGCGATCAGGGGCGCCACGTCCCATTCGGAGCGCTCGACGATGCCAAGCCCGGCCAATGCCCAGTCGGAAATGATCGTGCCGTCGTTGGACGACAGCACGCCCGGCACGCGGATCGTCACCGCCTTGCGTGCGTCGGCGTGCCGCCCGTTGCCGGGCAGAAAGCGCCAGCGCGTCACGTCTTCCTCGTTCTCGCGCAGGCAAAGGCAGGCATAGCGCGTGAGGTCGGACGGGTGTTCGAGGCCGGTGACGCGGCGTGCATAGGCCGCGCTCGCGCATAGGATGCGTTCGTTCGGCGCAATCGGATGCGCGACCCACGAGGAAGACTTGAGCTTGCCGATGGTGACCACGAGATCGGCACCGGAGGCATCGGAGAGCGGGCTTTCCGACAGATGCAGCGAGATCTCGAGTTCGCGGTGCTGGCGATGAAAGTCGCGCACGATCGGCGCCACGTGTTTGCGCCCGAATCCGAATGGCGCCACGATGCGCAGCTTGCCGCGGATGCCGCCATCGTCGCCCGAGATGCGCGCCGGCAGCGCTTCCATGCGGTCGAGCAGCTCGATGGCCTCCTGATGCAGGCGATGACCTTCATCGGTCAGCGAAATGCCGCGCGATTGCCGCACCGCCAGGCGTACGCCGAGCCGCGCCTCGATCCGCTGCAGGCGGACGGTGACCGCGGGCGGCGTCAGATCGAGTAGCTGCGCGGCGGCTGCAAGCGAGGGGGACGCGCCGACGGCGCGAATCAGGCGCAGATCGTCAAGGCTGATCATGGGCGAGGGATTAAACGGCGTTGAATGCTGGAGATTCTGCCATTAAACCCGAGGGCCAGCGCGCTGACGCCGGCGCCGAGCAGGCATACCGCCTGCCACCCGGCGTGGGCATAGACCACTGTGGACCCGATCGCGCCGAGGCCGCTTCCCACGGCGTAATACAGCATATAGAGCCCGATGAGCCGCCCCGACGCCTGTGGCCGGCTGCGCAGGATCATGCTCTGGTTGGTCACGTGCAGCGCCTGCGCTCCGGCGTCGAGCAACACGATGCCAAGCAGGAGGGCGGACAGCGCGATGGGCATCGACGACGCCTGCAGGCACGACAGGGGCCACCATGCCAGCAACAGCACGATCAGCGCGATGCCCGTCGTGCGGCGTTCATGGCCGCCATCGACCCAGCGTCCGGCGCGCGATGCGGCCAGCGCGCCGACGATGCCGACCAGCCCGAAGGCGCCGACGACCGTATGCGGAAACGAGAAAGGCGGCGTGCTCAGCGGCAGCACCAGCGCGCTCCAGAAGATGTTCAACGCCGCGAACATCAGCAGCGCGAGCATGCCGCGCTGCCGCAGGACGCGCTCCTCGCGCAGCAGCGTGAGCATGGACCCCAGCAGGCGAACATAGCCGACATCGACCCGTGGCGCGGACAGCCGCGGCAGGGATCGCCAGAGCGGAATCGCCAGCGCCAGCATCAGCCCGGCGGATGCGAGGTAGACGCCGCGCCAGCCCGCGATGTCGCCGATCGCTCCCGAGAACACGCGGGCTCCAAGCAGGCCGATGAACACGCCGCCTTGCGCGGCACCGACGATGCGGCCCTGTTCATGCGCGAGGTCGCCGCTGGCCGTACTCGCGGCGTAGGCAATCAGCCCCTGCGTCATGGCCGTGCCGAGCAGCCCGACGGCCATCATGCCGGCGTAGAGCAAGGGCGTGGAACGTGCGGCGGCGACCGCGACGAGCGCCACGATCAGCGCCGCCAGCTGGCCCATCATCAGTCTGCGTCTGTCGAGGCGGTCGCCCAGCGGCACCAGCAGCACCAGCGCAAGCGCGCAACCGACCTGCGTCATCGTGACCACGCTGCCCACGGCGGCCTCCGCCAGGCCGAAATCGCGCGCGATGGCATCGAGCAGCGGCTGGGCGTAATACACGTTGGCCACGCTGAGCCCGCTGGCAATGGCAAACAACATCAACAGGGCGCGTGGCATCGACAGGCTGGTCATGGTCTATGTGGTTGCAAAACGAAACTGGTTGAATGCTAGGCCTACCAGTTTTAAAATGCAACCACATTCACTGCCGAGCGCCGCCATGACCAAAATCCGTTCCCCCGGCGAAGAGCCGTGCCCTGTCGCGCGTTCGCTCAACGTCGTTGGCGACCGCTGGTCGATGCTGATCGTGCGCGACGCGTTCGACGGCGTGCGGCGCTTCGGCGATTTCCAGCGCGGGCTCGGCATGGCGCGCAATATCCTGACGGACCGGCTGCAGAAGCTGGTCGAGGCCGGGGTCATGGAGACGCAGCCCGCGTCGGACGGCTCTTCCTATCTCGAATACGTGCTGACGCCCGCGGGCGAACGGCTGTTTCCGGTCGTCGTTGCCCTGCGTCAGTGGGGGGAGCGCCATCTGTTCTCGCGCGGCGAGCCGCATTCGGTGCTGATCGACAAGCGCACGGGCAAGCCCGTGCCGCCCATGCAGCCGCTGGCGAAGGACGGGTCCGTCATCGCCGCCGCGGGCACGGAGGTCCGGAAGGTCGGCTGACCGCCTTTCACGAACCCGAAGCCCAGTCTTCGGAATCAAGAATTCCCTTGTCTCCCGGCGTGGCCTATCGTGAACCCGCCATAAAACAATACGGCGTTGCCAGCGAAACGGTGGAACGATGCCGGACAGGAGACAGGTATGACCACATCGATGACCCCGGGTCGTCTGGCCGCCGCATGGGCGCTTGCATCGTTGCTCCCGCTCGGCATCGCCAGCAACGCGCAAGCCGCCTACCCCGACCACCCAATTCGGCTGATCGTCCCGGCCGCGGCCGGCGGCACCACGGACATCGCCGCGCGGCTCGTCGGCAAGCGCATGAGCGAGATCCTCGGGCAGCCGGTGGTCGTCGATAACCGCGCGGGCGGAGCGGGTATCATCGGATCGCAGGCACTGCTGCAGGCGCCGGCCGACGGCTACACGCTGATGATGGGCAATATCGGCCCGAACGCGATCAACTACGCGCTTTACAAGCAGTTGCCCTACAAGCCGCAGGACTTCGCGCCCATCACGCTCGTCGTTTCGGTGCCGAACATCCTCGTGGTCAACCCCAAGGTGCCCGCGCACAACGTGGCAGAGCTGGTCTCCTATGCGAAGACGCAGCCGGGACAGCTGTCGTTCGGCTCGTCGGGCACGGGCCAGTCCGTGCATCTGTCCGGGGAGCTGTTCAAGAAGCGCGCGGGCCTCGACATCATTCACGTGCCGTACAAGGGTGCCGCGCCGGCGGTGGCCGACCTCGTGGCCGGACAGGTGACGATGATGGTCGACAACCTGCCCAGCTCGCTGCCGCAGATACAGGCTGGCAAGCTGCGCGCGCTCGCGGTGACCAGCGCGGCACGCGTGCCCGAGCTACCCGACGTGCCAACGATGAAAGAGGCCGGCTACGAGGACTTTCAGGTAACGGCATGGTTCGGGCTGGTGGTGCGCGCGGGCACGCCGCCCGCCGTGATCGACCAGCTCTACAAGGCGGCGTCCACGGCATTGGCCGAGCCGCAGATCAAGACGCGGCTCGCCGAACTCGGCGGCCAGGCGGGCGGCGACACGCCGCAGCATTTCGGGCAGTTCATCGACCAGGAGCGCCAGCGCTGGGCGCGCGTGGTCAAGGACACCGGCATTCCGCAGCAGTAGCCATGCAGCATCCCTGAAGGAGCATTCATGATCGACAAGATCGCGCCGTCGCTCGAAGCCGCGGTGGCAGGCATCGGCGATGGCGCCACGGTGCTGGTCGGCGGGTTCGGCGGCTCGGGCGTTCCCGATGCGCTGCTCGACGCGCTGCTGGCGCAGGGGGCGAGGGACCTCGTCATCGTCAACAACAACGCGGGCAACGGCGATACGGGCATTGCCGCGCTGATCCGCGCGGGGCGCGTGCGCAAGGTCATCTGCTCGCATCCGCGCTCGACGAATGCCGAAGCGTTCATCGACGCCTATCGCGCGGGCAAGGTGGCGCTCGAATGCGTGCCGCAGGGCACGCTCGTGGAACGCCTCCGCGCCGCGGGCGCCGGGCTAGGTCCATTCTTTACGCCCACGGCGTATGGCACCGCGCTGGCCGAAGGCAAGGAGAGCCGCGTGATCGATGGCGTGGGATACGTGCTCGAGCAACCGCTGCGTGGGGACTTCGCGCTGATCAAGGCGCATCGGGCCGATCGCTGGGGCAATCTCACCTACCGTTACGCCGGGCGTAACTTCGGGCCCGTGATGTGCACGGCGGCGCGCCACACGATCGCGCAGGTGGACGAGGTGGTGGCGCTCGGCGAGATGCCACCGGAGTCGGTGATGACGCCCGGCATCTTCGTGCAGGCCGTGGCGCTGGCTGGAGGAACTTCCCATGCATGATATGCCCCGGCTGAGCCGCGCCGAGATGGCGCGCATCATCGCGCACGATATTCCCGGCGGCAGCATCGTCAACCTCGGCATCGGCATGCCGACGCTGGTCTCGGACCATCTGCCGCCCGATCGCGAGATCGTGCTGCACAGCGAGAACGGCATTCTCGGCATGGGGCCCGTCGTTCGGGAGGGCGAGACCGATCCGGACCTGATCAATGCCAGCAAGGCCCACATCGGGCTCGTACCCGGCGCTTCCATCTCGGACCACGTGATCTCGTTCACGATGATGCGCGGCGGCCATGTCGATATCACGGTGCTCGGCGGGTTCCAGGTCTCCGCGACCGGCGATCTTGCCAACTGGTCCACGGGCGAGCCCGACTCGATTCCCGCCGTCGGCGGTGCGATGGACCTCGTGGTCGGCGCGGCAAGGCTGTTCGTGATGATGGAACACGTCACGCGCGACGGCCAGCCGAAGATCGTCGAGCGGTGCAGCTATCCGCTGACGGGGCTGGGCGTCGTCGACCGCATCTATACGGACCTCGCGATCATCGACGTGGTGCCCGGGCAGGGGCTGCGCGTGACGGGACTGCTCGACGGCGTGCCGTTCGAGACGGTACAGGCGCTAACGGCCGCACCACTGACGCTGGCACCGGATTGCCGCGTGCTGCGCGCCGCGTAATAGCCATAGGAGACGACGATGACGACGACGCTGACGAGAAGCAGACGGCTGGTGCTGCGTGCCATGCTGGCGATGGTGGCGGCGGGCGCCGCGCCGCAGATCGCCTTGGCTGCGGACGCATGGCCGACGAAGCCGATTCAACTGCTGATTCCCTATCCCCCCGGCGGCAGCGCGGACCTGCTGGCGCGTCCGCTTGGTGCAAAGCTGCAGGAAAAGCTCGGCCAGCCGATCGTGCTCGACTACCGTCCCGGTGCCGGCGGAACCATCGCCTCGCAGGCGCTGGCACGCAGCAAGCCGGACGGCTACACGCTGATCATGGTGCTGGCCGCGCACGCAATCAATCCGAGCCTCTATCCGAAGCTGCCCTACGACACGCGCAAGGATTTCGCACCGGTGTCGCTGGTCGCCAACCTGCCGCTGATCCTGGCCGGCAGCGCATCGCTGAAGGCGCGCACCGTGCCCGAACTGATTGCCGCCGCGAAGGCCGCACCGGGCAAGATCACGTTCGGTTCCGCGGGCAATGGCAACACGGGTCATCTTGCCGGGGAATTGTTCGACGCGATGGCCGGCGTGAAGATGACGCACGTGCCGTACAAGGGCAGCGCGCAGGTGGTCAACGCGATGCTGGCCGGCGATATCCAGCTGACCTTCGACAGCATCTCCACATCGATGCCCCAGATCCGCGCGGGCCGCATGACGGCGCTGGCCGTCACCAGCAGCAAGCGCGCCGCGATGGCGCCCGACGTGCCCACGCTGGCAGAGGCCGGTGTGCCCGGCTTCGACATCAACGGCTGGTACGCCATCCTCGCGCCGGCCGGCACCCCGCGCGCGATCGTGGACAAGCTCAGCACCGAGATCGCGAGCGTGCTGACGCAGCCCGAACTACGCGCGCAGATCGCGGCTAGCGGCTACGAACCCGTGGGCTCGACGCCGGACGCGCTCGGCGCGCATATCGAGGCGGAACTCGCGCGCTGGCACAAGGTGGTGCAGGAGGCGGGGGTGAAGCTCGAATAGCGTCACGGCGCGCGCTGTCGTTGTGCCAGAAACCACTGGCTGAGCGCGGCCGCGCCATCGTGCAATGGCGCGGCGCGCGGATGCACGAGGTAATAGCCGTTCGGCAGCGGCAGGCCCTTGCCGAACGGCTCCACCAGCAACCCGCCCGATACTTCGTTCTCCACGAGGATCGGACTCGTCAGCACGACCCCTTGACCGCGTACCGCGGCGTCGATGGCCATCAGCGACTGGTCGAACTGAATACCGGCGACGGACTGGATACGGCGCGCGCTCAGTCCGCTATAGCGCGCGAGCCAGGCGGCCCAGTGCGGGTGCAGCGTGTTGTGCAGCAGCGTTGCCGATTGCAGATCGTCGGGCCCCTTGAGCTTCCACTTTCGCGCGTACGCGGGAGTGCAGTAGGCACGCGCTTCATCGGCATGGAGCAGCTGGACGGCCAGCCGAGAATCGTCGCCGCCGAAATGGCGCACGGCGAGATCGATGCCTTCGTGCTCGAAGTCCACCAGCGTGGTGGACGTGCTGAGACTTAGCGCGATGCCAGGGTGATGCTGCAGAAAGTCCGCCATCCGTGGCGCGAACCATTTGGCGGCGAAACTCGGTGGCATGGACAGTCGCACGGCGCTGTGCCGGCGTTCCCGCATGCGCCGGCTGGCGTGCACGATTTCCGATAGCGCTGGCTGTATCTGCGCCATATACGTCATGGCTTCGGGCGTGGGCACGATCTGCCTTGTCTGCCGCAGGAACAATGCTACGCCGAGCCAGTCCTCCAGCTTGCGCACCTGCTGGCCCACCGCGCCCGGCGTTACCCCGAGCTCTTCGGCCGCCGTAGAAAAACTCGCATGTCGCATTGCGGATTCGAATGCAATGACGGCTTTCAGCGGAGGCATGGCGCTCATGATGCAGTTTTTCTATCTCATGGGGCAGATCAAATCGTTTGTACTCCATCTTCCCGCTGCAGACAATGGGCAAGAACCAATCCGCTTGCCCATGTCATGTACCTTCCTCAACTTGCCTTCGCGGCACTCGGCCTGATCTGGGGCACCAACTTCCTGTTCATGAAGTGGGCCAGTGCGAGCCTGTCTCCCGCACAGATCGTGTTCCTGCGTGTGCTTTGCGGCTTTCTGCCGCTGCTGCTGTCCGCGCTGGCAAAAGGCGCGCTGCGCTGGCGGGATCTGCGCCATGCGCACCACTTCGTCGTGATGTCGCTGCTGGCCACGGTCATCTATTACTATGCGTTCGCCAAGGGCACGGGCCTGCTGGCTTCGGGCGCGGCCGGCATGCTCAGCGGCGCGATTCCGCTGGTGTCAGCGGTCTGCGCGTGGCTGCTGCTCCGGGACGAGCGGCCCACGCCCCGCATGGGGATGGGGCTCGTGTGCGGCTTCGCTGGCGTACTGCTGATTGCCCAGCCATGGCGGGTGAGCGGCGATGGCGTCAGCCTTGCTGGCGTCGGCAGCATGCTGCTCGGATGCCTGAGCGTCGGTTGTTCGTTCGTCTATGCCCGCCGGTATCTGTCTGGCACCGGCATGTCGCCGCTCGCGCTTTCCACATGGCAGATCGGCATTGCGCTGGCCATCGTGGCCGCGTTGACCGATTTTCGCGGCATGGGGCGCATCGCGGAAGACCCGCGCGCGCTTGCCGGGATCGTCCTGGGGCTGGGCGTATGCGGCACGGGCATCGCCTATCTGCTCTACTACTACATCGTGGGCCGGCTGGGCGCGCTGACCGCCGCCGGCGTAACCTATATCCCACCCGTGGTGGCACTGTCGATGGGCACGTGGATCGCGGGCGAGACGCTGCGGCCGTTCGATATCGTTGCCGCCGCGTGCATCCTCGGGGGCGTTTATCTGCTTCAGGCGCAAATTCCTGTGAAACGTCGACAGTTGGCGGAGGCAAATCGGCGATAGCGTCTATGCTTGCTTCATTGATACGTGTCGTATCGTCGATGTCGTTTGCCGGCACCCGGGTGTCGGCGAGGAGCAGCCGTCATGAAGCGCCTGATATCTGTCACGTTGCTGGCTAGCGCGCTGGCACCGGTTGCCGCCCTGGCCGCCGAACCCGCGTACCAGGGGGCGCCGCGCGGGCTCACGCGCGAGGAAGTGCGCGCCGATCTCGAGGCGTGGGAGAAGGCAGGGCTCCGCAACCGCTACAGGGGCGACGGCGCGCCGGCGTTCTTCGATCCCTCGTTGCAGAAGCAGCTGGCCGAATACCAGCGGCTGCGCGCGACGACGGTGCCCGCGGCGGCACCGCCCTCGTCGGGCGGCGGCTGAGCGCGGCGACCGGGCATTCGTGTGACGTTCTAGCGGACCGTCCTTCCCCACGATTGGGAATCTCCGCACCAACTTGCGACTGCAGGGGTCCGGGTTGGTGCGGAATTCGTTCGGTAGCGCTCCCTACCATCGCCGAATGCCATGCCGGTCTTGAGCGGCGCGGAGGGCCGATGCTACGATTCGCGATTGTTGTCCCCCACGACGCCCCCCCAAAGTTCCGGATGCTGCGCTTCCGGCCTGATGGAACGACCTGCCCGATGAAACGCATTGGCCGACGCAACCTGCCGGCAATCTCGAACCTGATCGCGTTTGCCACCACCGCCCGCCTGGGCAGCATCACGCTCGCGGCGCGCGAGATGTCCCTGACGCAGAGCGCGGTCAGCAAGCAGGTTTCGGAACTCGAATCCTTCGTCGGCCTCAAGCTTGTCGAGCGGACGCCGAACGGCGTCGTCACGACCGTCGCGGGCAAGGAATACCTGCGGCGCGTCACGCGCATCATCGACGACCTCGACGATGCCACGGCGGACCTGATGGCGATGCGCGGCGAGGCCGGCAGCCTCAACCTGTCGGTCGTCCCGTCGTTCGCGTCGTTCTGGCTGTTGCCGCGGCTGTCCGATTTCGCGAAGAGCTATCCCGAAATCACGCTGAATATCACGACGCGCACGGGCATTCCCGATCTCAACGAGGAAGGCCTCGATGTGGCCATCGTCACGAACGCGAACCCGCCCGCGCGGTATGGCAGCGATCTCGTGATGGGGCTCGAGTCGTATCCGGTCTGCGCGCCGTCGCTGCTGAATGGCAAGGGCATGCCGTCACTGGCCGAGATCGCGGAACTGCCGCTGCTGCACCAGTCGCTCTTTCCCGAGGCCTGGAGCGAGTTCTTCCGCGCGCAGGGCGACGAGGCGACCCTCGGCAAGTGCCAGAGCAAGGGGTCTCATCTCGGCGGCCCGCGCTACTCCATTCTCTCGCTGGGCTTCCAGGCCGCGGTCAGCGGCCTCGGCTGCGCGCTGCTGCCCGACTACCTCACCGAGCAGGCGATCGAGCAGGGGCAGCTGGTCAAGTTGTCGGACGCGTGCTTCCGGCCGCAGCAGCGCTACTATCTGCTCTATTCGCCAGACCGCACCGAAGCGCCCGGCATCGCCGCGTTCCGCCGCTGGCTCCTCGACGCGGCCGCATTCCAGGGGCTCTGAATTTCTGGAATGACCGTCTGAAAAAGGATCAATTGTTGGTCCTTCTTCACGCCCCTACAGTTGTCATCACAGCGTGACGTCGCATTGTTTCGCGCGACGTTCCGCAACGCTGTGGTGGCCATCTCTCGCAGGTGGTCCCGCATGGGAAATCAACCTGTTGGGACGATCATGGGTTATCGAATTGGTGTGGATATTGGTGGCTCGTTCACCGATTTTGCGGTACTGAACGAGGAAACGCTTCAGGTGCAGGCGCTGAAGGTGTTCTCCCGTCCGGACGAGCCGGGCGCGGAAGTGATCACCGGCGTCAAGACGCTGACCGAGCGTTATGGCATCGATCCCGCGGAAGTCACCTACTTCACGCACGGCACGACGGTCGGCGTGAACGCCGTTATCCAGCGCAAGGGCCTCAAGCTCGCGCTGTTCACGACGGAAGGCTTCTGCGACGTGCTGGAACTGGGCCGCCTGAAGCTGCCGAGCATGTTCAATCTGCTGTCGAAGCGCCCCGCGCCGCTGGTGCCGCGCGAGATGGTGTTCGGCATCAAGGAACGCCTGTTCCGCGATGGCGCCGTCGATGAGCCGCTGGACCTCGACAGCGTGGCGGAAGCGCTTGCGCTGGCGAAGAAGGCCGGTGCCGAAGGCGTGGTCGTCTCGTTCCTGCACTCGTATCGCAATGCCGCGCACGAGCAGGCCGCGTGCGACCTGATCAAGAGCCTCGCGCCGGAAATGCCCGTGTTCAGCTCGGCAAAGATCTGGCCGATCGTGCGCGAGTTCGAGCGCACCACCACTGCCATCATCAACGGCTACGTGCAGCCGCGCGTCGAGCACTACCTGTCGTCGTTCCAGAAGGCCCTGAAGCAGGCCGGCGTGCAGCCCGAGCCGCGCGTGACCAAGTCCAACGGCGGCGTGATGACGGCCGAGCAGGCCAAGCGCGAATGCGTGCAGATGATCCTGTCGGGCACGGCGTCCGGCGTGATCGGCGCCGCGTTCGTGGCGAAGGAATGCGACGTGCCCGAGTGCATGAGCCTCGATATCGGCGGCACCAGCGCGGACGTGGCGCTGATCGTGAACGGCCAGCCGCAGTACGGCATCGGCGAGTACATCGGCGAGCACCAGATCTTTATCCCGTCGGTGTCCGTGACGTCGATCGGCGACGGCGGCGGCTCCATCGCCTGGGTGGACTCGCTCGGCGTGCTCAAGGTGGGTCCGGATAGCGCGGGCTCGAGCCCCGGCCCGGCGTGCTTCGGCCGCGGCGGCGAGCGCCCGACCATCACCGACGCGTTCGCGGTCTGCGGCATCGTGGGCCAGGGCGAGATCGGCTTCAACGCGGTGAAGGTGGACATCGAGCGCGCGCGCACGGCCGTGGGCACGCTGGCAACGGTGCTGAACCAGACCGTGGAGGAAACGGCGGAAGCCATCATCAATATCGCGGTGTCGGGCATGTTCGCGAAGGTCAGCGGCCTGGTGACGCGCTTCGGCGTGGATCCGCGTTCGATGGCCATGCTGCCGTTCGGCGGCGCGGGCCCGATGATGGGTGCGCTGCTGGCGCGCGAACTCGAGATGACCGAGATCATCGTGCCGCTGGTGCCGGGCGTGCTGAGCGCGATGGGCGGCCTGATCGCCGACCTCAAGAACGACTTCATCAAGACGGTCTACGAGGATCTGGAGCCGGAGACCGTGAAGATCCTGCAGGACGAGTATCGCCGCCTGCGGCGCACCGCGGTGAACTGGCTGCGCGAGGAACAGGACTACCGTGGCGAGGAGCAGTACGTCTACACGGCCGACATGCGCTATCGCGGGCAGTCGTACGAGATCGAGGCGACGATCGACGAAAAGGCGATCGAGACGGGCGATTACGAGGCCATCCGCCAGGCATTCCACGACGCGCACGAGAAGCTCTACGGCCACAGCGATCCCGAGGCATCGATCCAGATCGTGAGCCTGCGTCTGGTGGTCAGCGGCAAGACGCCGCAGCCGAACATGCCGCGCATCGCGGAGGGCACCGGCAGCCCCGATCCGGTCAAGACCGTCGAGGTGTGGTCGGACGGCGCGCGTCGCAAGACCCCCGTGTACCGCCGCGCGCAACTGCTCGCGAACCAGACGTTCGCGGGGCCGGCCATCGTCACGCAAGACGACACGACCACCTTCGTACCGCAGCGCATGCAAGTCCGCGTGGACGCATTCGGCAACCTGCGCATCACGTCCAACCCGGCTCAACAGGATTAAACGATGAAACTCACTCGAGCAACGCTTCAGATTCTCGCCGACTACTGCGCGGCGGCGACCGAGGTGATGGCGTACACGGTGATGCGCACCGCGCACTCCTCGTTCGTCAAGGAAACGGAAGACTTCACGACGCAACTGGTGACCCCCGGCGGCGAGACGTTCGCATCGCCCAAGGGCCTTGGCGCGACGTGGTACACGGGCATCAACTACTCGGGCGTGCTGCCGCTGGTGAAGGACTACCGCGAAGGCGACATCTGCCTGACCAACGACCCGTATAGCGGTTTCGTTGCCACGCATACGCCGGACATCCATATGTGGAAGCCGGTGTTCCACGAAGGGGAACTGGTCTGCTTCGTGGCTGGCCACGTGCACAACACCGACGTGGGCGGCGCGGTGCCCGCATCGCTGTCGCGCTCGTTGAACGAAGTGCATCAGGAAGGCATCCGCATTCCGCCGACCAAGCTCGTCGAAGGCGGCAAGTTCAACGACGACGTGCTGAACATCCTGCTGCTGAACGTGCGCACGCCCGATCAGAACTGGGGCGACCTGAAGGCGCATATCGCCGCGATGAACTCGGGCGAGCGTCGTATCCACGAGATCATTCGCCGCTTTGGCGTGGACGTGTTCAAGGCCGCGCAGGGCGAACTGCTCGACTACGCCGAAAGCCAGGCGCGTGAAGTCGTGCGCGGCATTCCCGATGGCGAGTACTTCTTCGCGGACTATGCCGACGAGGACTCCGTCAACGGCTACCCGTGCCGGATCGCGGTGACCCTCACGGTCAAGGGCGATGCGCTGACGATGGACTTCACGGGCAGCGATCCTCAACTGGCCTCGTCGCTGAACATGCCCACCGGCGGTCACCCGCAGCACGCGCTGGTCACGCCCGCGTTGATCTACACGCTGGCCACGCTGAACGAGCACCTCGTGCTCAACGCCGGTACGTCTCGTGTGGTGAACTCGATCCTGCCGCGCGGGACCGTGATGAACGCGGAAGCGCCCGCCGCCTGCGGCATGCGCAGCCTGACCGTGGCCGTGTCGCAGCTGGCCGTGCTGGGCGCGTTCCAGCAGGCGCTGCCCGAGCGCCTGGCGGCCGCACCGGCCGGCAGCGCATCGCTGATGAACGTGAAGACCAACGATCGCCGCGGCCGCCTGATCATGGCGTCCATCGGCCCGATCAGCGGCGGCGGTGGCGGCTCGGTGTCGGACGACGGCGCCGAAGGCAGCGGCGGCAACCGTTCGTTCCTGAAGAACACGCCTGTGGAGATGATCGAGACCGAGGTGCCGATCAAGGTCATGAAGTACGGCCTGGTGCGGGACTCCGGCGGCGCGGGCCGCTATCGTGGCGGCCTCGGCATGGTCATGGAGTTCAAGGTGTTCTCGCCGAACTCCGTGGTGACCGCGCGTAACCGCAACCGCACGCGCTTCAGCACGTGGGGCGTGCTCGGCGGCAACGCGGGTGGCAATTCGCAGTTCCTGCGCAATCCGGGCCAGCCGAACGAGGTCGACCTCGTGAACTCGGATGTGGTGAGCTGCATGCCCGGCGATGTGCTGCGCATCATCGGCCCGGGCGGCGGCGGCTACGGCGACCCGTTCGAGCGCTGCGTGCATTCCGTGGCACGCGACGTGGCTGCGGGCTTCGTGAGCCGCGAGGCCGCGCGATCGGTCTACGGGGTGTCGCTGACCGACGACCTGTCGGTGAACGAAACCGAGACGCGTGTGCTGCGCGCCGCCCGCCCGCTCTGGAAGGACGGTGCCCACTTCAGCTATGGCGAGAAACGCGACGCGTTCGAAGCGGTCTGGACGCGCAGCCGCTACGATGCATTGACGAAGATCCTTGCGCAGGTGCCCATCACGTGGCGCCACTACGTCAAGAATTCGATCTTCGCCACAATCGGCGAAGAGATCGGCGATGCCGGTCCCGCCAAGGTCAATGCGGCCTATACCGAACTGGCGGAGCGCCATTCGGATCTGCCGACGCTAACGTTCTAGGGGAGCTTGTTGTGAGTAATCAGCGTCGCAGTTTCTTGCGTGCGATGGCCGCATTCGGCGTCGGTGCCGGCGGGTCGGCAGTCCTGCCGCGGATGGCCTGGGCCGAAAAGGCCGTCGAGTATCCGACCGGCCCGGTCAATGTGGTCATCCCGTTCACGGCGGGCGGCAGCACCGACTATATGGGCCGCATGATCATGACGGATGTCGGCACGCGCTTCGGGGGTAAGTTCATTCCCGAGAACAAGCCGGGCGCGAGCGGCAGTATCGGCACGTCCGGCGTGCTGCGCGCGCAGCCGGATGGGCATTCGCTGCTGTACACCACGGCCGCGTTCCTGACGAACCTGTTGCTGTACAAGAACCTGCCGTACGACCCGATCGCGGATTTCACGCCGATCGCGCGTACCGTTGGGTTGCCGCTGGTGCTGATCGTCGGCAAGCAGACGGGCGTCACGAGCGTTCCGGGCCTTATCGACTACCTGAAGCGCAACCAGCAGGCGGCGTCTTACGGCAGCTACGGCATCGGCACGTCGTCGCACGTGTCGGCCTCCATCTTCCTCAAGAAGGTCGGGCTGTCGTCGATCGTGCATGTTCCCTACAAGGACAACCGCATTACGAGCGATCTCGTCGAGGGCCGTCTGACGTTCATGCTGGAAGCGTGGTCGGTGGCGGCACCGATGGTGCAGGCAGGACGTGCCGTGGCGCTCGCCGTCACGAGCGACCAGCCGCTGCCGTTCTCGCCGCAGCTGCCGACGATCCAGAGCGCCATTCGCGAGAAGTACAACCTCGTGTCGTGGCACGCGGTGTTCGCCCGGAAGAAGACGCCGGAAGACATCCTCGACCTGCTCAACAAGGAGATCAACGTCTCGCTGGCCAAGGAACGCATTCAGAAGGCCACGAACGACATGGGCTTCCTGAAGTACCCGCCGCTGACGCGTCCCGCGCTGACGTCGTTCCTGGCGGACGAGCTGCCCCGCTGGAAGGCGCTGATGACGGAAGCCGGCGTGCAGATGATTTGAGCAGGAACGTTCGATTGATGTGAGGGCTTTCCGCATGGCGCCGACCCGTGTGCCATGCGGCTTTTTGCGTCGACGGCGCTCAGCCGTCGTGCCGTTCCGCGGTTACCGGCGCCCGCTTGGCGTGCGCCACGCGCTGCGCGCGATAGATGCCCGAATGGCCGGAGAACAGATAGCTCACCACGCAGGCGATGCCCGCGAACGTGCCGACCTCGGGACCGAACAGCTCCATCGCCATGATGGTGGACGCGATCGGCGTGTTGGCCGCGCCGGCGAAGACGGCGACGAAGCCGAGGCCCGCGAGCAGCGGAAACGGCAGCGGCAGCAGACACGCCAGCGCGTTGCCGAGCGTCGCGCCGATATAGAACAGCGGCGTCACCTCGCCGCCCTTGAAGCCCGATGCCAGCGTGACGATCGTGAAGGCGGCCTTGCCGGCGAAGTCGTAGGCGGGCAGCGGCTGATGGAAGGCATCGACGATGGTCGGAATACCGAGCCCGAGATATTTGCCGCTATCCGGCAGCAGCATCGCGGCCGCCACCACGACGCAGCCGCCGAGGAATGGCCGCAGCGGGGCGTAGCCGATGGCGTGGTTGAGGCGGCGCGACAGGCTGTGGGTCAGTCCGGCGAACGCCATGCCCGCCAGACCGAACACGATGCCGGCCACCACGACGGCACCCAGCGCGGCCGGCGCGACAGGAGGAACGGCGGCAATCGCGTAGTGCGTATGGTGAACGCCCAGCAGCGGCGGCACCAGATCGCCGACCACCGCCGCGACGAAGCAGGGCAGGATGGCGTCGTAACGCAGACGGCCGATCGCCAGCACTTCCAGCCCGAACACGGCGCCCGCGAGCGGCGTGCCGAATACCGACGCGAAGCCCGCGCTGATGCCGCCCATGAGCAGGATGCGCCGGTCGTCGTGCGATAGCCGGAACCACCGCGTGAGGTAGTCGGCAAAGCTGCCACCCATCTGCACGGCCGTCCCTTCGCGCCCCGCGGACCCGCCGAACAGGTGCGTGATGACGGTGCCGAGCAGGATCAGCGGCGCCATGCGCCGGGGCACCACGCGCCTGGGATCGTGGATCTCGTCGATCAGCAGATTGTTGCCGCCTTCGACCGATTGGCCGAAGTGCCGGTACAGCAGGCCGACGGCCAGTCCGGCAACGGGCAGCAGCCAGAGCAGGGCGGGGTGGGCGAGGCGCGTGGCCGTGGCCCAGTCCAGCGCCAGCAACAGCGCGGACGAGCCGGCGCCGGCCAGCAGGCCGGCAAGCGAGGCGAGAGACAGCCATTTGCCGAGGTAGCCGAGCATGGATACCGACTCGCTGAGGGCGGCACTGAGGGCAGCACTGAGGGCAGCACTGCGGATGAAGCGATTGTGCATGGTATGACCAGATCTGAAGGACTCAAACCTGGGCAGCAGGACGCTGCGGGGGATCGATCGCGTACGGGATGGACGAGCGCCCGCAACTTCCTGTGCCCAGGAACTTGCAGGCATCATTAGCACGAAGGCTCGGGGACTATCGGAAAAGTCCCGAAGCAAACGGCGGTTGAGGGAGGAATGCCATCTCCGCGATGGCGCGATTATGCATGAATTTTTTATGCCTGACTTTTTTATGCCTGACCTCCTGGCGAACGCGGTCGATAGTCGATCATGCTGGAAAACACCGCGATGCCGACGGCCATGGCCACGAAGAACAGCAGCGCGAGGAAGTACGAGCCCGACCACTGGACGATGACCCCGATCAGGATCGGCACCACCACGCCGGCCATATTGCCGCAGAAGTTCATGGTGCCGCCGAGCACGCCGGCGCGCGCCGGGCCGCCGATGACGGCCGGCAGGCTCCAGTACATGCCGCAGAATCGAATAAAGAACAGTGCCACGCACAGCAGGGCGACCACTACCGCCGAGTCGGCGATATAGGCGGCCGCGAGAATGCAGGCGGCGGCCACCAGCGACGAGCCGCTGAACATCGTGCGCATGACGAGGTTCGGCGAGGCGCCCGATGCCTTCCACTTGTCGCCGATATAGCCGCCGATCAGTTCGCCGACGAAACCCGACATGAAGATCAGGAACGTGGCGCCGCCCATCGCGGCGATATTGAAGCCGTGCGCCTTGTGCAGGTAGCTCGGCATCCATGTCAGCAGGCCGTAGAACACGGCAAGGATGCAGCTGTAGCCGGCGAACATCGCGAGCACCGAGCGGTCGCGAATGAGTTCGCGCATCGGAATCTTCTCTGCCGCGGCGTGGTTGTCCGTGGCGTTGCCGCGCGCGATATGCTCGAGCTCGGCCGCATTGACGTCCGGATGCTCCGACGGATGGTTGCGGATATAGCGCCAGGCCAGCAGGCCGGCGAGCATCGTACCGATGCCGGCGATGACGAACGCGATGCGCCACGAACCCAGCCACGAGATCAGGCCCGCGATGATGATGGCGCCGAACGCGCTGCCCAGCGGGGCGCCGCCATCGACGAGCACCGCGCCGCGGCCGCGCTCGTGCGGCGTGAGCCACGAGCCGATCAGCTTGGCGCCGGACGGCATGATCGGCGACTCCGACACGCCCAGGCCCATGCGCGTCAGCAGCAGGATGATCCAGTTGTGCGAGGCCGCGGCAAGGGCCTGGAAGGCGCCCCAGGCGATGGTCGCGGTGGCGATGATGCCGCGCGTATGGTAGCGGTCCAGCATCATGCCGGCGGGAATCTGCATGAGCGCGTAGGACCAGAAGAACGCGCTGAGCATCAGGCCCTCGATGGCGGGCGTGAGGTTGAACTCGGGAGCGATCAGCGGCAGCGCGACCGACAGCGACGCGCGGTCGATGTAGTTGATCGCGGTCAGCAGCAGCATGATCAGGAAAATGCGCCAGCGCACGTTGGTGGGCCGCATGGCGGCGGCGTGGGATGCGGCGTGGGATGCGGCGTGGGATGGGGCGTGGGGTGCGGCGTGGGGTGCGGCCCCATTCGAGAGTGCGGTCGAAGAGGCGGTGGGATGCGTCGATGGCATGGCTGTCTCGTCCTTGTGATTGTTCCCGGCAATGTATGAGCAGCCATCGCACAAGGCTAATGACGGGATGTGATCACGCGATAACCAACGGATATGCGGAGGGCGTTCGGTGGCGTTTGGTTATCGGGGCATCACGCCTTTTCATTAGGCAGCGCCGGGGCAGGTTTGTAACGTTGAAGCCGGAGACACCTCAGGACGACAACATCATGCATGCCTTCCCCTATTACTTTCCGACCACGCTCAAGTTCGGCAACGGCCTCGCAGCCCAGGCCGGCGCGTTGATCCGGCCGTTCGTCCCCGCCAGCGGCAAGCTGCTGGTCGTCACCGACGAAGGCCTGATGCGCAGCGGCGTGCTCGATGGCTTCTTCGCCTCGCTGCGCGCGGCCGAGATCGCCTATGAGACATTCGACGGCGTGGCGCCGAACCCCGATACCAGCGTGCTCGAACGCGCGGTGGCGTTCCTCAGGCAGCATGGCTGCACGGCGGTGGCCGGCGTCGGCGGCGGCAGCAGCATCGATACGGCCAAGGGCGTGGCCGCGATGGCGACCAGCGCGGGTTCGATTCTCGACTACGAGGGATACGACCGCATTCGCGAGGCACCGCTGCCGATCATCGCGATGCCGACCACATCGGGCACGGGCAGCGAATGCACGGCATCCACCGTGTTCACGAATCGCGAGACGCTGTTCAAGACCGTGATCATCAGCCCGAAGCTGTTCCCGCAGCTGGCGATTCTCGATCCCGAACTCACGCTGAAACTGCCGCCCGCGATTACCGCGGCCACCGGCATGGACGCGCTCACGCATGCGATCGAGTCGTACGTGTCGAAGCAGGCCAACCCGATCAGCCAGGCGCTGGCGCTGCACGCCATCCGCATGATCGGCCGCAGCCTGCGCAAGGCGTACTACGTGGGCGCGGACCTGCAGGCGCGCGAAGACATGCTGCTCGGCTCGTTCCTGGCCGGCGTGGCGTTCTCGCAGTCAAAGCTCGGCAATGTGCACGCCATCTCCCACACGATGGGCGGCGTGTTCGATATCGCCCATGGCATCGCCAATGCCGCGCTGCTGCCCTACGTGGTGGCGTTCAACGTGCCCGCATGTCCCGAACGCTTCCGCGATATCGCGCAGGCCCTCGGCGCGGACGTCACGGGCCTCGACGATCTGACGGCCGCGCAGCGCGTGGTGGAGGAGGTCCGGACGCTCAATCGCGCGCTGAACATCCCTTCGAATATCCGCGAACTCGGCGTGGACCTCGCCCATCTGCCGCAGATGGTCAAGGACTCGATGCGCAGCGGCAATGTGCTCGTGAATCCGCGGCTGACGAATGCGGGCGATATCGAACGCATCATCGTGGCGGCACATCGCGGGAATATCGAAGAACTCGTTTAACTACGCTTCAGGAAGCACCATGTATTACGAAATGCGAACGTACACGGTCCAGATCGGCAAGATGAAGGACTATCTGAAACACTTCGAGAAGGAGGGCCTGCCCGTCATCTCGCGCTACGCGAAGCTCGTCGGCTGGTGGTACACCGAGATCGGCGAGCTGAACCAGGTCGTGCACATCTGGGCGTACGAAAGCCTCGACGACCGCATCGCGCGCCGCAATGCGCTGTACGAGGACAAGGACTGGCTCGAGAAATTCGTGCCCGTGGCGTTTCCGATGCTGGTCAACATGGAGTCGAAGCTGCTGCGTCCCGCCGACTTCTCGCCAATCAAATAACGTCGGTCAGGTAACGTCGGTCAGGCGGCGTCGTCGTCGGGAAGGGGCGCCGTCCGGTGCGCCCGCAACGCATCGATGAGCAGGCGCGCGCCCGGCGACAGTTGCGCGCCGGTGCGCGTGATCACGCCATACGGATCTTCCAGCGCGCGCATCGGGACGGGCAGCCGCACGAGCATGCCGAAGCGTTCGCCGAACTCGGCCACCGCGCGCGGCATCACCGCGACGAGGTCCGGCGTCTCCTGCAACATGGTCAGCATTGCGAACGCGGAGGCGGTTTCGAGCGGATAGCGGGGCAGGTCGATGCCCGCGTCGCCGAGTTCGCGCTCGAGCGTATTGCGCATCGGCGTGTTTACCGGATATGCCATCCACGGCAGGCCGGCCAGATCGGCCAGCGCCAGCGCCGCGGCGCCGGCCAGCCGGTGCGATGGCGCGGCGACGACGGCCAGCGGTTCCATTTCCAGCGCCATGCACTCGTACGCGCCCGGACGACGGCTCACGCCGCATCGACAAAGGGCGAGGTCGATGCGACCTTCGTCGAGGAGTGCAAGCAGCGTGGCGCTGGTGTTCTCGATGATCTCGACCGACAGATGCGGCTGTTCCGCGCGCAAGGCGGCGATCGCGCGGGTCAGCAGCGGAATGGCGCCCATGATCACGCCCACCGCGAGGTGCCCGCCATGACCGTGGGCAATCGCGGTGATCTCCGCATGCAGGTGCTCGAGGTCGCTGTAGATCAGCCGCGCATAGCGTGTCACGCACTGGCCGAGTTCGTTGGCAACGAGCCCCTTGGGCTGCCGCTCGAACAACGCCATGCCGAGGATGTCCTCGATCTCGCGGAGCGCCTTGGTGGCGCCCGGCTGCGAAATGGCGATCTCGTCGGCGGCCTTGTGCAGCGAACCGTGATTGTCGAGCGCGATCAGCAGCCGCAACTGCTTGAGGCGCAGGCGCGACGCGATGGTGGCGAGGGAGGGCAGGGGCGTGGAACGCATGCGGGGCGCGCAAAAGCCCACACTATACCAACGACGTTGCTGGCGGGACATAACCGGCAAGCATCGGCCGATCAGGTCTTTTCATTAGCCGCGCGGCGCGACGCCCCATAGAGTGCTCCGACATCGATGAAGGAGACACGCATGACCATCCGGCATTTCCAGCAATTCATCAACGGCGGGCAGGTCGCCGCCAGCGGCGTCGTGCTTTATAGCGTGGACGCCACCACGGGCGAGCGTCTGCCCTACACGTTCCGCGAGGCCACGGCGGGCGAAGTGGACGCGGCAGCCAGCGCGGCCGCGGCGGCCTACCCGGCCTTTCGCGCACTGTCGCCGGAGCGCCGCGCGCGCTTTCTCGACGCGATTGCCGATGGTCTCGACGCGCTCGATGCCGGCTTTATCGAACTGGTCTGCCGCGAGTCCGCGCTGCCGCCGGCGCGCATCGCCGGCGAGCGCGCGCGCACGAGCGGTCAGTTGCGGCTGTTCGCCACCGTGCTGCGGCGCGGCGACTACCTGGGCGCGCGCATCGACCTCGCGCAGCCGCAACGCGCGCCGCTGCCGCGCGCGGACCTGCGCCAGTACCGCATTGGCGTCGGCCCCGTGGCCGTGTTCGGCGCGAGCAACTTCCCGCTGGCCTTCTCGACGGCGGGCGGCGATACCGCGTCGGCACTCGCGGCCGGTTGCCCGGTCGTGTTCAAGGCTCACCCGAGCCATATGGCCACGGCCGCGATGGTGGCGGAGGTCATCGTCGCCGCGGCGGACCGCACGGAGATGGCCGCCGGCGTGTTCAACATGATCTATGGAGACCGCGTGGGCGAGCCGCTGGTCAAGCATCCGGAGATTCGCGCGGTCGGCTTCACGGGGTCGTTGCGCGGTGGCCGCGCGCTCTGCGACATGGCGGCGGCGCGCCCGCATCCGATTCCGGTGTTCGCCGAGATGAGCAGCGTCAACCCGGTATTGCTGATGCCGCATGCGCTCGAACGGCGCGGCGCGACGATTGCCACGCAGCTCGCGGCGTCGGTCGCGCTGGGCGCCGGGCAGTTCTGCACGAACCCCGGGCTCGTGCTCGCGGTGCGTTCCCCGGCGCTCGGCGCGTTTGTCGAGCATCTGCAGGCGGCCATCACCGGTATTGCCCCGCAGGTCATGCTCAATACCGCGGGGCTTGCGCACTACCAGCAGGGGGTTGGACGCTTTGCCGATACGCCGGGCATGATGCTGCTCGCGCAAGGCGTGGCCGAGACCGGCCGCGCGCCGGCCCAACTGTGGCGTGCCGACAGCGCGCTGCTGTTCCAGGCGGATGGGCGATTGCAGCAGGAAGTGTTCGGCCCCTGCACGGTGCTCGTCGAGTTCGACGATGCCGAACAGCTGCACAAGGCCGTGCAGGCGCTAGAGGGCCAGCTCACGGCCACGCTGATCGCGGAGCGCGAGGACCTTGCCGGTGCCGGCGCGCTCGTTGCCGTGCTGGAAGAGAAAGCGGGCCGCCTGCTGATCAACGCCTACCCGACCGGCGTCGAGGTATGCGATGCGATGGTGCACGGCGGCCCGTATCCGGCCACGTCGGATGCGCGCGGCACGTCGGTAGGCACGCTGGCGATCGATCGTTTTCTGCGGCCCGTGTGCTATCAGGATTTCGACGACGCGCTGTTGCCCGAGGCATTGCGCGATGGCAATCCGTTAGGGATCGAGCGTCTGGTCAACGGCGTTCGCACGCGCGACGCCGTCGTCCGTCCACAATAGGCGCCGTGCCTAGACGGCGGCGTTGCGAACGATCACGTCGTCCCGCTCCGCGCCGGTGGTAACCATCGTCACCGGCACGCCGACTTCGGCCTCGATCGCCTCGATCAGCGCCACTGCCTCCGCAGGCAGCGCATCCATCGTGCGCGCGCCCTGCGTCGGCCGCGACCAGCCGGCAAACTCGCGCAGCACGGGCCGTACCCCAGCCAGCGCGGCATCGCTCGCGGGAATGTAGTCGATGCGCTGGCCATCGCGTTCGTAGCCGACGCAGAGGCTGATGGAAGCAAAGCCGTCGAGCACGTCGAGCTTGGTCAGCGCCAGGCGGTCGATGCCGCCCACCTTGACGGCCTGCCGCAGCTGCACCGCATCGAGCCAGCCGCAACGGCGCGGACGCCCCGTGTTCACGCCATACTCGCGGCCGCGATCGCGCAGCATCCCGCCGAGTTCGCCGTCGAGTTCCGACACGAACGGACCTTCGCCCACGCGCGTTGCATAGACCTTGCTCACGCCGAGCACATGCCCGATGCGCGACGGCGCGATACCGGTGCCGCTGGCCGCGCCCGCGGCCACCGTGCTCGACGACGTCACGTACGGATAGCTCCCCCAGTCGATATCGAGCATCACGGCCTGCGAACCTTCGAATACGACCGACTGGCCATCGCGGTGGGCAACGTCGAGTTGCTCCCACACGCGGCCGACGAACGGCAGGACCTTCGGCGCCATGGCGAGCAGGGCATCCAGCAGCGGCGCCTTCTCGAACGTCTCCAGGCCCAGGCCGCGGAACCATGCATTGTGGTGCGCCAGCAGCAGGTCGAGCCGTGCCGACAGGTATTCGGGATTGGCGAGGTCGCAGACGCGCAGCGCGCGGCGGCCCACCTTGTCTTCGTAGGCCGGGCCGATGCCGCGCAGCGTGGTCCCGAGCGGGCACTCCTGCAGGCGCGTCCGCAATTGTTCCTGCGCGGCGTCGATGGCCCGGTGAATGGGCAGCACGAGCGTCGCGGTCTCGGCGATCTGCAGCAGATCGGGCGTGATGCGCACGCCAAGCGCCTCCATGCGCGCGATCTCGGCGAGCAGCGCTTCGGGGTCGAGCGCCACGCCATTGCCGATGACGCCGCGCTTGCCGCGCACCACGCCGCTCGGTAGCAGCGCGAGCTTGTAGGTCTTGCCGTCGATGACGAGCGTATGGCCCGCATTATGGCCGCCGTTGTAACGGGCGACGATATCCGCGCGCTCCGCGAGCCAGTCCACGATCCGGCCCTTTCCTTCATCGCCCCACTGTGCGCCCACTACCACGACGTTCGACATCCGATCAGCTCCTGTTGTGATGAAACGAGACAGGTCCGACGCCATGCCGTGTCCTGCGGACGAAATGTAGCCGCCATCCACGCCGATGAAAATCGATATAAACTCAGCGTTCTTGTCAGGAAAACTCACATAGACGATGCCGCGCCGATTGCCGCCACTGAACGCCGTCCGCGTCTTCGAGGCCGCCGCGCGCCTCGAGAGCTTCAGCGCCGCCGCGGACGAGCTGTCCGTGACCCATGGCGCGGTCAGCCGGCAGGTGGCGCAACTGGAGTCGTGGCTCGGGCATGGGCTGTTCGACCGGGTAGGCCGGCGCGTGGTCCTGACGCCGCTTGGGCGCCGGTATCTGTCCGAGGTATCGGCCGCGCTGGACCGGCTTGCGCTCGCCACCGCGGAGCAACTGAAGGCCACGCGCCAGCAGGTCATCCGCGTCAACGCGCCCACCACGTTCGCCCTGCGCTGGCTGTTGCCGCAGCTATCGAATTTCCAGCTGACCCATCCGTCGATCGAGGTCCGTCTGACGACCTCGGACGAGCCCATCGAGCGTGTGCGCGAGCCGTTCGACGTGGCCATTCGCGGCGGCGAGCAGCAGCCCGCGGGGTATGTCGTCACCGAATTCCTGACGGAGGTGCGGCTGCCCGTGTGTTCGCCGAAGGTGCTCCAGGCGCATCCGATTCGCGACGTGTCGGACCTCGCGCATCACACGCTGCTGCATACCGCGACCTATCCGGAGCTCTGGGCGCAATGGCTTACGGCATGCGGCAGCCCGCAACTGGCCGGTGGCCAGTCGCTGCAGCTCGACCATTTCTATCTGACGCTGCAGGCCGCGATCGACGGGCTGGGGATCGCCATGGGCCCCACGGCGCTCGTGGCGCTCGATGTCAGGGAAGGGCGCCTCGTCTTTCCGTTCGAGGGGCCCGCGCTACCCGCATGGCGATACGGCTGCTATGTGCACAACGCGCGCCGCGAGGAACCCGCGATCGTGGCGTTCACCACGTGGCTGCTGGAAGTCGGGGCGAAATTCTCGGCATCCTAGGCTGCCGGCACCCTCATGGGCGCCAAACGCGCTCGTATCCGAGGTCGATCACGCCATGCGCCGGCTCGCGCGTGGAGCCGCGCACGACCAGATCGCCGGGCACGACTTCGCTGAGCCCGGAGCCGGTGCCCGTGCCCTGCAATTGCGCTTCGATCATGGCCACCGCGCGTGACGACATCGCGCGCACCGGCTGGCGGTACGTCGTCAGCGAGATCTGCGGCCAGCCCGCCATCTGGATATCGTCGAACCCGACGATGGAAATGTCGCTGCCAATGGTGAGCCCGAACTCCGTGCGCGCCACACCCAGCGCGGCAATGGCCATATGGTCGCTGGCGCAGAAGATCGCATCGGGCGGATTGGCGCCGCCGAGCATCTGCCGTGCGATGCCCTCGGCCTCTTCGAACGCGTAATTCGCCACCCCGCGCGCCACGGGCTTGCCGGCGGCGCCGAGCGTGCCGAGAAACGCGGCCTCGCGCGCCTTGCCCGTGGACGAGGTCTCCAGTCCGGCGATAAACGCAAAGCGCTCGTGTTCGCAGGCGAGCAGAAAGCGAGCAATTGCTTCCGCGCCGCCGTGGTTGTCGCCGACCACGCTCGAGACCGTGCTGCGTTCGGTGGTGCGGTTGAGCTGCACCACCGGCAGGCCGATCTTCTGACATTCGTCGGCGAGCCCTGACGAGAGCGACGAGGAGACGAGGATCAACGCATCGACGCGGTAGTTGAGCATCTCGTCGAGCACGGGATCGGGCGTGCCGCGCGCGGGGGCGTTGAAGAGCAGGATGCGATAGCCGGCGGTGGCGAGGTCGGCGGACAGGGCTTCGAGCATCGCCGCGTAGAACGGGTTCTGCAGGCCGGGAATCACCACGCCGATGATCGTCGACCGGCGCTTGATCAGCGAGCGTGCGATCAGGTTGGGGCGGTAGCCGAGCTGTTCGGCCGCCGCCTGCACGCGTTGCCGGGTCTCCTCGGAGATGCTGGCCCCGGGTGTGAAGCAGCGCGAGACGGCCGACTGCGAAACGCCCGCGAGCGCCGCCACATCGTGCGCAGTGGGCGCACGGCGCGGTGCCGCCATGACGCTGGCGGGTGGGGTTGCGCCCGGCTGCTTTTCCCGACTCGAAGCCATGTCACCCTGATGTGCGAAGTAGACCGGCCAGCATTGTCGCAGATTACCGCGCGCAACCCGTCACAACGGCGGTGTGGCCCCGTGCGCCTGCGCCATGGCCACGATCACCTTGCGCGGACCGCTGAACGGCTCGCGCGCGTGCGCGGTCAGCATGTTGTCCAGCATCACCACGTCGCCCTGCTGCCAGGGGAATACGATCTTGTGCGCGTCCAGCACGCCGCGCACGGCATCGAGCTCGGCGTCGGCGATGGGCGTGCCGTCGCCATAGAACACGTCGCGCGGCAGATTGTCGGCCCCGACCGCATCGACCAGTACCTCGCGCATCTCCTCCGTCAGCGCCGAGGCGTGGAACAGGTGCGCCTGGTTGAACCAGACCGGGTCGCCCGTGACGGGATGCGTCGCGACGCCCTGTACCAACTGTCGTGTGCGCAGTTCGCCATCGTCCTTCCATTCGCACGCGATCCGATGGCGCGCGCAGTACGCTTCCACTTCGGACCGTTCCCCGGTGTTGAACACCTGCTGCCAGGGCACGTCGAGCCCGTTGCCGTAGTTGCGCACATACATGAGCCCGCGCGAGGCAAAGCGTTCGCGCGTGCCGGCGTCCACGGCGCGATAGATCGCCCGGCTGTCGGCAATCGGCGTTTCGCCGCCGACCGGTGCCGCGGTCTCGCAATAGAACCAGATCTTCATGGGCCAGTCGCGCGTGTACGCCTGCTCGTTATGCAGGGGAATGGACTGGTGCGCGGGGTACTCGGTGGACGTGTAGACGCCGCCCGTGACCTGGCTCCGCGGCGTGGAGCCGAACTCGTAAGTCAGCAGCGGATGGCCAAAGCCCGCCGCGAACGCGCGGAAGCCTTCGGCACCGCCGACGTCGAAGCCGCGCAGCAGGACGCCGCCCACGGTAAGCAGCGTGGCTTCGATATCGGCCCGCAGGCGCGGCAGTGCCTCGAGCAACGATTCGCCCGCCCGCGTGGCGCTGACGATGCGCGGCAGTTCGCCCTGCAGGATGGCGGGCGTCGGTTGCGAAAGATCGGTCATGCGAACCTCTTGTCGTTGGGTGTGATGGTCTGGCGCGAATGCGCGGGGGAGACCGTTGGCGACAGTGCGATGGCCGCCCGATAGTGCCGGAGCTCCGCGCAATCGTTCGGGAGCGCGAGCGACCACACGCGCGTGGTGCCGCCGTCGTCGGCATGCCAGGCGCGGGATGCGCCCGGGACGAAGGTCGTCGCCTGCCAGCGCGGATCGGCGATGCCCATGGCGGTGGCCTTGGCATAGGCCTCCCTTACGGTCCATAGCGTGTAGAAGCGGTCCATGCGCGCGGCGTCGTCGGCCAGCGCGGCCAGGCTTGCCGTTTCGCGCGCGGAGAACGTGACCTGCGCGAGCGGCAGCGGTGCAACGGGCGCGCACTGCTCGAGATCGATGCCCACGGCCTCGCATGCGGTGTCCGGCGCCATGGCAATCGCGCCCCATGCACCGCTGTGCGAGACGTTGAAGCACCATCCGCCCGCGCCGCGGCCGAGGCGTGGCTTGCCGCGCGCGCCGGTCTCGAATGGCACATCGCGCGGCGAGGTGCCGAGGCGGCTGGCCAGCAGCCTGCGCAACGTGCCGCGCACGGTGGCGAAGCGCGCGCGATCGGCGCGCTGCCGGTACTGGCGCAGACGCTGATGCTCCGCATCGCCGAGGTCGGCCAGCAGGTCGTCCGGCGGTTCGTACGCGGTGGGAATATGCACGAGCCACCAACGCACCGCGTCTTCCTCCGTGCCTTGGAACGTGTTCTCGATCAGCATGGCGCGACGGCATCCGGCACGCGGCTGTCCGCAAGCAGGCGCGCCATGCGCGCGAGCAGGTCCGGCACGGCGTCGCGTACGAAGAAATGCCCGCCGTCGTACCACGTGAGCGAGGTCGGCCCGGTGGACTCGCAACGCCAGCCGGTAATGGCCTGTCCGACCGCACGATCGTCGCGTCCGCCAAACGCATGCAGCGCACATGAGAGCGGCGCGACCGCACGCGCCCGATAACTGGCGCACGCGCGATAGTCGGCGCGCAGGATCGGCAAGGCGATGGCCATCATCTCGGGATCGTCGAGCAGTTCGGGCGGCGTGCCGCCGAGCGCCCGCATCTGCGCGAGCAGGCTCGCGTCGTCGAGCGGCCCGGCAAAGCGCGAGGGGTCGCGCAGCGCGGGTGCGGCGGCGCCCGCCACGAACAGCGCGCGCGGCGGATGCCGGTCACGCAGCCGGTGGGCGAGTTCGTGCGCGAGCAGCGCGCCCATGCTGTGCCCGAACAGTGCATAGGGCTGACCGGGCAAAAGCTGACGCGTCAGCGCGTGTTCGAGGTCGTCGCATAGCGCGCCGAAGTCCTCGCACAGCGGTTCGGCCGCGCGCGCGCCGCGTCCCGGCAACTCCAGCGGCGCAATCCGGAGCGCAACCCGTAGCGCAACCCGGAGCGCAGGCTCTGGCGGTTGCCCTGCCACGGCAGGCAGATGACGGCGCCAACCCGCGTAGAGCGCGGCACTGGCGCCCGCATTGGGCAGGCACCAGAGCGTCACGGGATCGTGCATCGTGCGGGGTCCGTCAGTGCGTGCCGGCGGCTGTGCCGTCCATCTGGGCGCGCAGGGTGGCCGGGCGCATGTCGGTCCAGTGCTCCTCGATATAGGCCAGGCACTGCGCGCGCGGCGCGGTGACGCCCACGGTCCGCCAGCCCGCGGGCACGGGGCGATAGGCGGGCCAGATCGAATATTGCTGCTCGTCGTTGATCACGACGTGGAAATCGATGGTGTCGCTGTCGATGCTCATGTTGTCGGTCTCCCGGTGTCGATATGGCATAGACGAACGGCCCCTGTGCGGATTTAGCACGGCGCCGGGGTAAATATCGCGCGCGCCGGTTCGTCACTGGGGGACAACCCCGTATCGGAACAGTCGGAGAAAGGTGCGACAGCATGAACAATCGAGCAATGGAATACGACTTTCTGGGCATCGGCTTCGGCCCGTCCAACGTGGCGCTCGCCATCGCCATGGAGGAGTACGCCGCCAGCCACGGCACGCGCGCCCAGTTCGCGTTCATCGAACGCAAGCCGTCGTTCGTCTGGCATGGGGGCATGCTGCTGGAAGACGCGGACATGCAGATCTCGTTCATGAAGGACCTCGTGACGCTGCGCAACCCGCGCAGTGCCTACTCGTTCATCAGTTATCTGCATGCGAAGGGGCGGCTGGAATCGTTCATCAACCTGAAGACGTTCTTTCCGTCGCGGCTCGAGTTCAATGACTACCTGTCGTGGGTGGCCGGTCATTTCGAGAACCGCTGCCATTACGGCGAAGACGTGGTCGAAATCCTCCCCGACTATGGCGTGGGGTCGGCCGCCGCCACGGCGGCGGGTACCGGTGGCGGGGTGCGCCGCCTGGTGGTGCGCTCGCGCGATGCGGATGGCCGTCTGCACGAGCGCTTTGCGCGGAACCTCGTCATCGGCGTGGGCGGGGAGCCTTTGGTGCCGGACGCGTTCGAGGGCGTGCGCGATGCGCGCATCGTCCATTCGTCACGTTACCTCGAGCATCTGCGCGCGAATCCGGGGCTGCGGCCGCGCCGCGTGGCGGTGATCGGTGGCGGGCAGAGCGCGGCCGAGGTCTATATGGACCTCGTGCAGCGCTTTGACGAGGCGTCGGTCTCGCTGATCATGCGCGGCGGCGCGCTCAAGCCGTCCGACGACAGCCCGTTCGTGAACGAGATCTTCAACCCCGGCTTTACCGACTATATCTACTGGCAGCCCGACGAGCGCCGCCGCCGCATGCTCGAGGAGTTCCGCAACACCAACTATTCCGTGGTGGATCTGGATCTTATCGAACGCATCTATCAACTGCTGTACCAGCAGCGTGTGCGTGGGCATGCCCAGCATGCGTTGCTGGCCAGCCGCGATATCGAGCTCGTGACGCCATCGGCCGATGGCATCGAATGTGTATTGCGCGATCGCGGGGAGGGCGGCACCGAGCGTCATGTCTATGACCTCGTCGTGGTGGCCACCGGCTATCGGCGCGATGCGTACCAGCGCATGCTCGCGCCGCTCGGCGCATTGCTGCCCGCGGAAGGGTTTGGCGTCGATCGGCGCTACCGGCTCAAGACGTGCGAGTCGTGCGAGCCGCAGATCTTCCTGCAGGGCGCCTGCGAGGACAGCCATGGGCTCAGCGATACGCTGCTGTCGGTGCTGTCGATCCGCTCGCAGGAGATCGTCGAGGCGCTGCATCAGGGCGCCGGCGACGGGGGGGCGCTGCCCGCGCTGGATGCCGTGTCCCGCGCGCAGGCATCGATGGCCGAACCGCTGCCGATGTCGCAATGACGATGCAGGCGGCCGGCTGTTGCCGGGCCGCCTGCTCGCGCGGCAATCAGGCGACGCTCAGGCCGCGACCTCGGCGCGCGGCAGGTACAGGCCCTCGCCAAAGAAACGCTCGCGCAGCAGCATCACCAGCATCGCGCGCTTGTGCGGGAAATCGAACTCCTTGACCTTGGAGAAGCCGGCCTTGTCGAGGTTGGCGATCTGCCGGTGATGGTCGGCGCGCGGTTCGCCGACGATGCGTTGCGTGCGCGGATCGTCGAGGAACTGGAAATGCTGGATGGCCGGAAACCACGCGGTCAGGAACGACTTGCCGCGGAAGGCGGGCTCGCCGATCAGCACGTGCCAGCCACGGTCGTGATCGTGCGCGTCGTAGAACGGCGCCAGACGGTTCTCCTTGCCCCAGTAGATCTCGAAGTAGCCGAACGGGGAGTCGTCGAGGCTGACCACGAGCGGCAGCATGTGCGGGTCATCGACGAGCCCCTGCAGATAGCGGCGATGCTTGTCCTCGTCGCCTTCCTCCTGCCAGAAGTGCGCCACGTCGGGGTCGTTCATCCAGCGATGCAGCAGCGCGGTGTCGTCCTCTACCGTGGCGGCACGCAGCTTGAGCGTGCGGCCGAGCCAGGGAATGTAGCGCGCGTAGACGGTGCCGCCCGGTTTGGGGGCGCGCACGGGATGCCGCTTCTCGCCGGTCATCGTGTAGCGCAGCGGATACGGCGTTTTCTCCGGCATCCACAACGGCGCATGCTGCCACAGCATCTCCGCCCGGCATTGGTGCCGCGCGCGCGGCAGGCCCTGTGCCGGTTCGGCGAGGCCCATGCGCGATAACGCATCGAGCGTGGCCGCGTGCTCGATATCGAGACCGACCGTGCGCACGCCCCAGTGCGTCGTGATGGCCTCCAGTGCCGCGAGTGTGGCGTCGGTCAGCGGCTTGCCATCGAGGGTGGTGCCGGCCAGCCGCAGCACGGGCGTCTGCGCGGGCACGAGTACGAAGCTGGCCTCGGCTTCGGCGGCGCCCTGCGCGCGCACCGTCAGGCGGTCGGCGTCCGCGGCGACGAGGAGCGGTCTGCCGCTGGCCTCGAAGGCGCGGAAGCCTTGGATGGGTGTGAATGCAGTCGACATGGTGTTTTCCCGGATCTGTTTGCACGGCCCCACACGGGGCCGATATCCGGGGAGACGCATTGGGCCGGGGCGAATTTAGGTAGCTGTTCGTCACCGCACTCGATTAAAATGCGAATCGTTCTCAAAACCGCCGGATCGCCATGCATATCCGCACGTTTCGAATCTGGTATCTGGTCCATAAATGGACCAGCCTCGTCTGCACCGTCTTCCTGCTCCTGCTGTGCCTGACCGGGCTGCCGCTCGTGTTCGGGCACGAGATCGACCATTGGTTCGGCAATGGCGTGGAAGCGCCGGAGATGCCCGCGGATACGGCGCGCATGCCGGTGGATCGCATCGTCGCTGACGCGCTCGAGCGGCGGCCGGGCTCGGCTGTGCGCTTTGTCACGGCGGACGACGAGGAGCCGGTGTGGTTCGTGTCGTTGTCCTCGCGCGAGTCGCCGCGCCAGGGCGGCGCGCTGCTGACCTACGACGCGCGCACGGGCGATCTGCTGCGCGATACGCCGCTGCGCTCGGGCTTCATGCTGATCATGGTCAAGCTCCATACCGATCTGTTCGCGGGCCTGCCGGGGACGCTGTTCCTCGGCTTCATGGGGCTGCTGTTCGTGGTGTCGATCGTGTCGGGTGTGGTCGTGTATGGCCCGCTGATGAAGAAGCTGCCGTTCGGCACGGTGCGCCGCGAACGTTCGCCGCGCCTCAAATGGCTCGACCTGCATAACGTGCTGGGCATGGCGACGCTGTCCTGGCTGACGGTGGTGGGCGTTACCGGTGTGCTGCTGACGCTGGCCAAGCCGACCTACGGCATCTGGCAATCGACGGAACTGAAGGCGATGGTCGCGCCGTTCGTGGGGCAGGGCGCGCCGCGCGCGCTGAGCTCGCTGGACAAGGCGATTGGCCTGGCACAGGCCGAGGAGCCGCATATGACGACGGCGTTTGTCGCGTTTCCGGGGACGCCGCTCGCGGGGCCGCGGCACTATGCGGTGTTCATGCGCGGCGATGCGCATATCACGTCGCGGCTGATCAAGCCGGTGCTCGTGGATGCGGAGTCTGGCGCGTTCGCCGCCAAGCGCGATATGCCGTGGTATGTGGCGGCGCTGCGGATCTCGGGGCCGCTGCATTTCGGGGATTATGGCGCGATGCCGCTCAAGGTGCTGTGGGCTGTGCTCGATGTGATTGCCATCGTGCTGCTTGGTAGTGGCCTGTATCTGTGGATTGGGCGCACACGGCAGATGCAGTCGCGCCTGCGCGATATCGAAGCCACGCATCGGGCGGCGGCACCGGCCAATGCGGGAGCCGCGCGATGAGCGGCGACCGCAAGGCGACGGGCACGTTTCTGTGGATCTACGGCGCACCGCTGTGGCTCGCGGCCATCGGCCTCGTGGGCCTGGCCGCGGCGCTGTTCGCCGATGGCATCTGGGACTGGATCTCGTGGATCGCGCTCGGGGCGATGACGGCGACGGGGCTCTGGTATGCGCTGAAGCCCGCCGCCAGGGCACGCGAGGCCGCGCCCAGACGTGCGGCCACACTGCCGGGCGCGGAGCGCGAGCCTCGTGCGGATGGGCGTTGATGGGGCGGGTGCGTGCCTCCCTTGCCCGGCGCGGCGCGCGAGCCTCGTGCGAACGGTGCGCCGGCGATGACCCGGCGCGGCGCGCGAGCCTCGGGCGAACGGTGCGCTGGCGATGGCCCGGCGCGGAGCGCGAGCCCCGTGCGAACGGTGCGCCGGCGATGACCCAGCGCGGAGGGCGAGCCTCGTGCGAACGGTGCGCCGGCGATGACCCGGCGCGGCGCGCGAGCCTCGTGCGAACGGTGCGCCGGCGAGGGCCCGGCGCGGCGCACGAGCCTCGTGCGAACGGTGCGCCGGCGATGGCCCGGCGCGGAGCGCGAGTCTCGGCCGAACGGTGCGCCGGCGATGGCCCGGCGCGGCGCGCGAGCCCTGTGCAAACGGTGCGCCGGCGAGGGCCCGGCGCGAAGCACGAGCCTCGTGCGAGAACGGTGCGCCGGCGATGGCCCGGCGCGAAGCACGAGCCTCGGGCGAACGGTGCGCTAGCGATGGCCCGGCGCGAAGCACGAGCCTCGTGCGAACGGTGCGCCGGCGATGGCCCGGCGCGGAGCAGGCGGCCGGCGCGGGATTAGCGTGCCAGCGTCGCCACCTCGCCCTGCGCGACCTTTGCGGCGACCGCCGCGATCCAGTCCTCCGCGCGGACGATGCCGAGGTGGGTCGCGTCGATACGCTGCGCCGCCGTGCACGACGGCAGTAGCGCGTGCATGCGGGCGATGTCGGCCGTCGCCCGGTCCGCGGTCCACCAGTTGTCCACCGCCACGCGTACAGGCGCGATCGTCACCGCACCAACCAGCGCGCGCAGGCGCGTCGCCGTGCCGAGCATACGCGTGACTTCCGCCTGAATGTCGGCATCCGGCGCACCGCCGGCCTGCGCGAACGCGGCGCGCACGATGCGTTCGACGCGCGCGGCCCCGTCGGCCTCCGCCCTCGCAGCTTCCACCTCTACCGCCAACGCGGCGCGGTCGAGCCCCGGCAATGCCTGCCCGAGATAATCGACGAGTTCCTCGATCGACCCGCGCGGCTGCGCCACGTGCCCAGCGGCCTTTGGCACATGGCTGTCCACGAGACCAACGAAGGCAACCGTCTCGCCACGCTGTTCGAGCAGCGACGCGATGCGCGCCGCCAGCGCGCCACCGAGCGACCAGCCGAGCAGGTGATACGGCCCAAGAGGCTGCGTAAGGCATATGGCCTCGACATGGGCACGCGCAAGTGCCTCGATGTCGTCGAAGCGTTCGACCGGCGGGCACGCCAGCCCATACACCGTGCGCTGGCCATCGAGCGCCTGTGCCAGCGCGGCATAGTCGGACACGGTACCGAACGAGGCATGCACGCAGAACAGCGGAGCAGCCCCGGCAACCGCGCGATTGAGCCGCACCGCATGGTCCCGCGCCTCGGGCTCCGCCTCGCCGCGCGCACGTCGATCGATGACCTCGCCAAGCGTGACGATCGACGGATACTGCATCAGATCGCGCAGTTCAACGTGCATGCCCGCAGCAGCGGAACGCAACTGCGCCAGCACCTGCAGGCACAGCAGCGAGTGCGCGCCAGCCTCGAACACGTTGTCATGCACGCCGATACGCGGCACGCCAAGCGCACGCGCCCACACATCCGCGAGCCAGCGCTGCGTCGGCGTACGCGGCGGGACATAGCCCGGCACCGAAGCCGGCCGCCCAGGCTCGGCCACCGGCGGCACCGCATCGGTAGCACCCAATGCCGCATCGGGCTGGCTGACCATGCGGGCGAGGATATCGAGATACAGATCGCGCCATTGCGCAATGGTCGCCGCATCGAACAGATCGGTGGCATAGCCCAGCATGCCCTGCAGCGCGCCGGTCTCGTCCTCCTGCGTGTCGAGCGAGAGATCCATCTTGGTCCGCCGCGAGAGCCGTTCCACGGGTTCCACGGTCAGGCCGGCAATGCGCCGCGCCGCGCCACGGTCGCGCCGCTGATGGTTCGCCATCGCCTGGAACAGCGGATTGCGCGACAGATCGCGCGCGGGCTGCAACGCCTCCACGAGCTGCTCGAACGGCAGGTCCTGATTGGCCTGCGCATCGGCCGCGGTCTGCCGCACCTGCGCAAGCAGTTCGCGATAGGTCATGGTGGGCGCCAGCCGCGCCCGCCACACCTGCGTATTGATAAACACCCCGACCACCTCCGCGGTTTCCGCGCGATGGCGATTGGCAATCGGCACGCCGATGCACGGCGACGTCTGCCCCGACACACGATAGAGCAGCGCCTGGAACGCGCCGAGCAGCACCGCGAACAGCGTCGTGTTGGACGACTGTGCAAGCCCCCGGAGTTGCGCGACCAGTGCCGGTGCGAAGTCAACGGGCACCACGTCGGCCCTATGCGACGGCGTGGCCGGACGCCCGCGATCGGTCGGCAGCGCCAGCACACGCGGCGCCCCATCCAGATGCGCGCGCCACCAGTCCAGCTGACGCGCGATGGCGGCCGTCTGCTCGGGACGCCGTTGCCACGCGGCGTGGTCCGCGTACTGCTGGGCCAGCGGCGCGAGGGTGACCGCATTGCCGGTGGCAAAGCCCGAATAGAGCCGCGCGAACTCGTCGATCACGATGCCCATCGACCAGCCGTCGGCGACGATATGGTGCAGCGTGACCAGCAGCACGTGGTCGTCGTCGGCCAGCTGGAGCAGCCGCACGCGCAACAGCGGACCCTGGCGCAGATCGAACGGGGCCAGCGCCTCGGCATCGGCATGCACGGGCGCGGTGTCCGGCGCCGCGCGCAGATCGGTGATGGCGATATCGACGCGCGCGGGCGCGTGGATGCGTTGCCAGACCTCGCTGCCTTCCGCGTCGAACGTGGTGCGCAGCGCTTCGTGCCGCGCCACGAGCGCATCGAAGGTCCGTTGCAGCGCGTCGCGATCGAGCGTGCCGCGCAGATGGACCGCGCGCGGGATGTTGTAGGTGCCGCCCTGCGGATCGAGTTGCCACAGGAACCAGAGCCGCTGCTGCGTGAACGATAGCGCGAGCGGACGCGTGCGGTCGGCGAGGGAGACGGCTGCGGGCGCGGTCACCGCCTGAGTTGCCGCCGGCGTGGCAGCGGGTGTCGCGGCGTCGATGGCCGCGGCAAGGTCAGTCAGCACCGGAGACTCGAACATCTGCCTCGGCAACAAACGCCGACCGCCCTTCTTGAGCCGCGCAATGATCTTGAGCGTCAGGATCGAATCGCCGCCCAGCGCAAAGAAATTGTCCGTGGCGCTGACCTGCGGCACACCGAGCACGTCCTGCCAGACCTGCGCGAGCGCAGTCTCCGTTTCGGTCCGCGGTGGAACGAACGCGTGGGCCGTCGCTTCGGGATCGGGCAATGCGTGGCGATCGAGCTTGCCATTGGCGGTTACCGGCAGCCTGTCCACCGGCACCACATGCGACGGCACCATATGGTCGGGCAGGGCACCCTGCAGCGCGGCACGCACGGCGTCCGCCGTCACGCCGTCGAGCACGCACCAGGCCACGAGCCGGCCATCGCGCACGAGCACGGCCGCATCGCGTACGCCCGCGATGGCGCGCACCGCATGCGCGACCTCGCCGGGCTCCACACGGTATCCGCGAATCTTGACCTGATCGTCGGCGCGGCCGATGTAGTGGATGCGGCCAGCTTCATCCTGCCGCACGCGATCGCCGGTGCGATACATGCGGCCGCCGGGCACGATCGGATCCGGCAAAAAGCGGCTCGCCGTGACGCCCGCCTGCCGCAGATAGCCACGCGCGACCTGCGGTCCGCCCACGTACAGCTCGCCGGCCACGCCGCGCGGCACGGGGTTTCCCGCGCGGTCGAGCACATGGACATGTGTGCCCGGCAGCGGCAGGCCCGTGGGCACGGCTGGGCCGCCGGCCGCGAACGCGTCAGCTTCCGCATGATGGGTCAGCACGCCGACCGTGGTCTCGGTGGGACCGTAGTGGTTGAACAGCTGCATCTCGGGACGCAGCGCATGCAGGCGCGCGGCAAGCTCCGCGGACGTGGCCTCGCCACCGAGCACGAGCGCATGGGCCGGCAGCATATTGGCTGCGTCCTTCGCCTCCAGCAGTCCGCGCAGATGCGCGGGGACGATCTTGAGTGCGCCGACGCCGTGCAACGCCATGTATTCGGCGAACCGATCGGGATCGGTCGCGCGCCGCGCCGATATCAGGTGCAGCAGATGGCCGCCGCACAGCGCGCCGAACAGCATCGTATGACCGAGGTCGGCGGCCGGCGTCGAGACCATCGCCATGCTCGATGCCTGCGGGAGGGCGAGCCGAGCGAGAACGCCGGCCGTGTAGTGGGCGATTGCCCGATGGCTGACGACCACGCCCTTCGGTGCACCCGTCGATCCCGATGTGTAGATCAGGTAGGCGCCCTGATCGGGCCGCCACGGGTTGGCCGGCGCATCGGTCCGCGGCGTGGCCGTCATGGGGTCGATGGCGGGCAACGGCGTCGCGCCGACGGGTGCGCCCACGATGGCCGTCGCACCCGCATCGTGCAGCAATTGCCGAGGGCGCTCGGCGGGCGTGGCCGTCATGGGGGCGATGACGGGCAACGGCGTCGCGCCGACGGGTGCGCCCACGATGGCCATCGCACCCGCATCGTGCAGCAACTGCCGAGGGCGCTCGGCGGGCGTGGCCGTCATGGGGTCGATGAGGGGCAACGGCGTCGCGCCGAAGGGTGTGCCCACGATGGCCACCGCACCCGCATCGTGCAGCAATTGCCGAGGGCGCTCGGCAGGCGTGGCCGTCATGGGGTCGATGGCGGGCAACGGCGTCGCGCCGACGGGTGCGCCCACGATGGCCATTGCATCCGCATCGTGCAGCAACTGCCGAAGGCGCTCGGCGGGCTGGGCCGGATCGAGCGGCAGGCAGATGGCGCCCGCCTTCAGCACGCCGAGCCAGCCGACGCCGAACGCCACCGAGCGATCGATGCATAGCGCCACCACGCTTTCCGCGCCGACACCCTGTGCGCGCAGCGCATGGGCGATAGCGTTGGCGAGCGCATCGGCCCGCGCGCGCGTAAGCACGGTGGTGTCGTCCTGCAGCGCCGGGGCGTCGGGATTGGCGGCCAGATGCTGTTGCCAGCGGTCCAGCACGCCGGGCGCCGGAAGCGCGGGTTCGCCGCGCACGATACCGTCGCGGTCCGGCGTAGGCAGGGCGAGGACGCCCAGCGGCTGTCCCGGGTCGTCGGCCATGGCCTGCAGCCCGGATTCCAGCTGACGCAGCAGCGTGGTCACGGCGTCGTCGTCGAACGCATCGCGCCGGTAGGCTAGCGTCAGATGCAGCTGCGCTTCGGCAACGGCGATCAGGCTCAGCGCGAAGTTGTTGCGGCCATGCGTGGTTACCGCCTCGCCGGTGCCCGTGGGCTGGCGCAGATCGAGCAGGCGGATCGCGAGGCCGTCGATCGGTTGCCGCAGCGCGGCATCGACCGGATAATTTTCGAACACCACGATGCTCTCGAACAGCGCGCCGCCGTCCGTACCGCCTTCGCGCAGACGCTGGATATCGGGCAGCGGCGTATGCTCATGCTGCTGATTGGAGACGGCCTGCCGCTGCACGGCCTGCCACCACTCGCGCACGGCCATATCGGCCGGCACCGGCACATACTGCGGCAGCGTGTTGATAAACAGGCCGACGGTCTGCTCGATGCCGGGCAACTCCCCCGAACGGCCCGAAACGGTCGTGCCGAACATCGCGCCATCGGTGCCGGCGTGGCGCGCCAGCAGCCAGCCCCATGCGGACTGGACGATCGTATTGAGCGTGACACCGGCGCCGCGCGCGCGATCGCGTAATGCGGCGCTGAGCGCGGGACCGCAACTGAGCTTCTGCTCCGCATAGCCCGCGCGTGCCGCGCGTTGCGCAATGCCCGCATACGGCAGGGGCGTGCGCCCGTCGGCGAGATCGAGCACCGACTGCCAGTGCGCGAGCGAGCCGGCATGGTCGCGCTGGCCGAGCCATTGCAGATAGCTGCTGAACGGGCGCGACAGCGGCGGCAGCGCGTCGCCACGATAGGCGCGCAGCACGTCGGACAGCGCAATGCCGACGCTCCAGCCATCCATCTGCACGTGGTGAAAGCTCCAGGCCAGCCACCATTGGTTCGCGCCGACCCGCATGAGCCGCAGCCGAAGATCGGCGGCACGGCGAAAGCCGAAGCCTTCCGCGCGTTGCACCGCGAGCCAAGCCTCGAGCGCGGCACGCTGGCTCGTTGCATCCTGATCGCGCCAGTCGACCTGTTCGAGCGTGACGGGGCGGCGCTTGTAGATGACCTGCAGCGGGGTATCGCTTTCGCCGACGATATAGTCGGTGCGGAGGGCCTGATGGCGATCGGCGGCTTGCTGCCACGCCTGCTCGAAGCGCGGCACGGAGAGGTCGCCCTCCAGCACGAACACGCGCTGGTAGTGATAGGGATCTTCGTGCCCGCGTTCGAGGGCGTGGAACAGTACCCCCTGTTGCAGCGGCGTGAGGGCCGCGATGGTTTCGATATCCTGCTTGCGTCGTTCCGAAGTCATGCGTATGTCCTACAACACGGTGTCGAGCAGCGCGTCCAGCGACGCCTGGTCCATTGTCACGTTCACGAGGTCCGACGGCGTCATGCTCTGATGATGGGCGTCCGTGCCCTGCGCGACGCAGTGGTCGACCACGCCTTCGAGCGCGGCTTGCAACGCCTCTGCCAGCGGACGCAGGGTCGCGAACTGCGCCCGGCTGTAGCCGATGCGAAACTCCAGCACGCCGTCGAAGACCTGTCCGTTGATCGTGATCCAGTTGCCGAGCGGTGCATCGGGGCTGCGGCTGTCCCCCGATGGTTCGTTCGCACGCTCGAACAGCGCGCCCTGGTCCCGGGTGTCACCCTGATCGAACTGCCCCAGATAGTTGAACGTGATGCGGGGCAGCGTGCGGGCGGCCAGTGCGTTGCGCACGGCGTCAGGGCCGTCATGGCGCAGCAGGCCATAGCCGAGGCCTTGCGATGGCACGGCGCGCAGCGCCTCCTTGGCCTGGCGAATGCCGTCGCCGATGTCCGTGCCGACGGGCAGCACAAGCGGATAGATCGACGTGAACCAGCCGACGGTGCGCGACAGATCGACGTCCTCGAACAGCGACTCGCGTCCATGGCCTTCGAGCACGATGCCGATGCGCGAGTGGCCGGTCCACTGACCCGTGGCCGACGCGACTGCGGCAAGCAGCAGGTCGTTGATCCGCGTGCGATAGGCGGCGTGGGCGTCCTGCAGCAACTGCGCGGTGCGGTGGGGGTCGATCCGCACGGTCTCGTGCGCGGCATCGCGGGCGAGCGCGGGGACGTCGTGGTCGGGGACGGGTTGCGGGGCATCGGGCTGGCCGAGCCAGAATGCCGATTCGTCGGCCATCGTGGTGGATTGCGCGTGGTGCCGCAGCCTGCGGGACCACGTCTGATATGACGATGTGCGCGCGGGCAGGGCTGCGTCATCGCGGTAGGCTTGCTGGAGGTCTTCCAGCAGAATGCGCCACGATACCCCATCGACCACGAGGTGGTGAATCGCAATGAGCAGCCGCTGCGAGCCATCGGGCAACCTGAACAATGCCACGCGCAGCAGCGGGCCGTGCTCCAGATCGAGGCCCCGCTGCGCGCGCGTGCAAGCGTCGGTCAGCGCGCCCTCGGTGATCGCATCGTGCGTCACGGTCGTGATCGCCGTGTCCGCATACCGCTGGGCCCAGACACCATCGCGCTCGGCAAACCGCAACCGCAATGCGTCATGATGCGCAACAAGCCGGTCCACCGCGGTTTGCAACCGTGCCACGTCGAGCGCTTGCGTCGGCCGCAGCAACACCGCCTGATTCCAGTGATGCCGGGAAGGAATCGGCGCTTCGAAGAACTCGCGCTGCACGGGTAGCAGCGGCACCTCGCCCGTGGGCATCGCTTCCCCGGCGCTCTGCGCGGACGTCACCACCTGTGCCAACGCCCGCACGGTCTGATGCAGAAACAGATCCTTCGGCGTAAATCGCAGCCCCGCCTGCCGGGCCCGGCTCACGGCCTGAATCGACAGGATCGAATCCCCACCGAGCTCGAAGAAGTTGTCGGTGACGCCCACACGCTCGACGCCGAGCACGTCCTGCCAGATCCGCACAAGCGCGGCTTCGATGTCGGTGGCAGCGGCCACATGCTCGGCGGCCTCGAAGACCGGTGCGGGCAGCGCGCGCCGGTCGAGCTTGCCGTTCGAGGTGACGGGCAACCGGTCGAGCGCGACGATCTGCGCCGGGACCATATAGGCGGGCAGTGTGTCCTCGAGTTGGCGCCGCAACACCAGCGGGTCAGCCGCGCCAGAGACATACGCGACCAATTGCGCGCTGGTCGCGGTCTCCACTGCGAGTACGGCCGCTTCCGCCACACCCGCACAGGCCCGAAGCCGCGCCTCGATCTCACCGGGCTCGATCCGATACCCGCGAATCTTGACCTGATGATCGCGCCGCGAAACGTATTCGACATTGCCATCGGGAGCCTGCCGCACGAGATCGCCGGTCCGGTACATGCGTGCACCGGCCGCAAACGGATCGGGCAGGAACCGTTCAGCCGTCAGCGCGGGCCGATGCGCATACCCACGTGCAAGCCCGAAGCCACCGATATACAGCTCGCCGATGGCGCTATACGGGACTGGGTTCAGATCGGCATCGAGCACATATGCATGCCGGGATCCTACCGGCCGGCCGATCGGCGCATACGCCGCCGTGAATGGCGTGTCGGGATTGGCGACCCACGCGAGCGGCGACACCACGGCCTCGGTCGGTCCGTATCCATTGATGAGGGTCTTGACGCGGAATGCGCGACGAATATTGTTGAAGCTCTCACGCGAGATAGCCTCGCCGCCCATCGATAGCAACCGCAGCGTTGGGGGCTCGTCGGCGCTGGCCTGCGCGGCTTCGGCCAGGCGGGCCAGGTAGGCGGGCGGAAAGCCGCCATTCGTAATGCGATGCGCGGCAAAGGCCTCGAGGGTCCGCTCGGCGCTCCAGAGCTCGTCATCGCGCAGCACGACTTCGGCGCCGGCAACGAGGGGCGCGAGCCAGCGCTCGTGAGCGCCATCGAAGCTGAAGGCAAGGAAGTGCAATTCGCGCTCGCCGGGGGCCATGCCGTATTGCTCGGCGGTCGCGTGGCAATGCATGGCGAGCGGGCCGTGCTCGACGGCGACGGCCTTGGGGGTGCCGGTGGAGCCCGAGGTGTAGATCAGGTAGGCGAGCTGGCCCGGCAGCACGGTGGGCAATGCTGCGTCGCTGTCGCCGACGCTCTCCATTTCCAGCACGGGCAGGGCAGTCTGCACACGCCCACGCAGCCGCTGCGAGGAAAGCAGTAGCTGCACGCGCGCGCCGTCGGTCATCTCGGCAATACGGGCCGCCGGCAATTCCGGATCGATCGGCACATAGGCCGCCCCGGCCTTGAGCACGGCCAGCAGCCGGATGATCATGGCGGGGGTACGGTCGATGACGACACCGACTACTGGCTCGCCGCCCGCAAGGCGGTCGACCAGCGCGCGGGCGAGTCGGTCGGCCTCGCGGTCCAGTTGCGCGTAGGTCAGCGCAATCTCCCCGCATCGCACAGCAATCCCATCCGGCTGCACCGCCGCCTGCCAGGCAATCGCCGTATGTACCGGCACGGCATCGCGGAACCGAGGATCCTCATCCCGAGCCTCGGCATGCTCGAGCACGATGTCGGCCACCAATCCATCGGGCGAAGCCATCATCTGCCGCAACACCGCCACATAATGCCCCTGCAACCGCTCCACCGTCGCATGCTCGAACAGATCGCTCGCGTAGCCGAACACACCCTCGAGCCCGTCCTCATCCTCCTGCGTATCGAGCGCCAGATCCACCTTGGCCGCACTCGCCGTCCGCGCCACGCGCTCTAGCGTGAGGCCCGGCAACTGCCGCAATGCCCGCAGATCCCGCCGCTGGTGATTGAGCATCACCTGGAACAGCGGGTTATGCGACAGGCTCCGCTCGGGCTGCAATGCCTCGACCAGTTGCTCGAACGGGAGCTCCTGATGCGCCTGCGCCTGCTGCACGGACTCGCGTGCCTCGCCCAGTAGCGCGAGCACGGACCGCGTGCCCTCCACCTGCCCACGCAACACCTGCGTGTTCACAAAGAACCCGACCGTACGAGACGTCTCGGCACGATTGCGATTGGCAACCGGCACGCCGACGCGAATGTCCTGCTGCCCCGTATAGCGATAGAGCAGAATCTGGAACGCCGCGAGCAACACCGTGAACGTCGTGGTATCGGCCAGACGGGCCAGCTCGCCAAGCTGACGCACGTCATCACGCCCAAGCGAGAACGAGACAAAGCCCCCGCGATGCGAAGGCACCGCAGGCCGAGCCCGATCGGCCGGCAGTTCGAGCACGACGGGGTCCGGACCCAGTGTCGCGTGCCAGTACGCGAGCTGCCGCTCCCGCTCCCCGGCCTCGAGCCAGTTCCGCTGCCACGCCGCATAGTCCGCATACTGCGCGTCCGGCAATGGCAGCGCCAAAGGCCGTCCTTGCGTGTGCGCGGCATAGAGCGCGGCAAACTCGTCGATGACCACGCCCATCGACCAGCCATCGGACACGATATGGTGCATGGTCACGAGCAGCACGTGGTCGTCGTCGGCCAGCCGCAGCAGACGCACGCGCATCGGCGGACCCTGTTCGAGATCGAACGGTGCCTGGGCATCCGCATCCACATGCGCGGTCAAGGAGCCTTCCGTGACATCCACAACCGGAATCGTCACGGGCAGCACAGCATGGATCCGCTGCACCGCGACCCCGTCGCATTCATGAAACGTCGTCCGCAAACTCTCATGCCGCGCCACCAGCGCATCGAAGCTCGCTTGCAATGCAACAAGATCGAGCCGACCCCGTAACCGCACCGCCCGCGGAATGTTGTAAAGCCCGGCGCCCCGGTCCATCTGCCACAAGAACCACAACCGCTGCTGCGCATACGACAACGCACTCTCCGCCTGCCCACGCGGCGGAATCGGCAGGCTGCCGAAGTCGAGCCCGCGCTGCCGCAGTTCGTGAAGAAAGCGTTCCTGCGCCGCCGGCGGCAGGCCGGCAAAACGTTGGGCAAGCCGCATCTTGTCAAGGCTCATGCCTGCGTCTCCAGATCATCCATCCAGTCTTCCATGTCCTGCCACGCCTCGGCATTGCCCGCGGCATCCGCGCTGCCGCCACCACGCGCGGCACGTTCGGCATCGATATGCGCGGCCATCTCTGCAAGGTTTGCCGCGTCGAAATAGACCTTGAGCGGCAACGTCAGATCGAGCGCCGCACCGAGCCGCGCGGCCAGGCGCGTAATCAGCAGCGAGTGCCCCCCGAGCGCAAAGAAGTTGTCGTGCACCCCCACGCGCGGCACATCGAGCAGCTCCTGCCAGAGCGTGGCCAGCATCGCCTCGGTGTCCGTGCGCGGCGCGACGTAGGACTCGGCATCGAATACCGGATCGGGCAGCGCGCGGCGGTCGAGCTTGCCATTGGCCGTGACGGGCACGCGATCGATCGCCACGATCTGCGCCGGCACCATGTAGTCGGGCAGCTGCGCCCTGGCCAGCGCCTTGAGCGTGTCGATATCGGTGCCGTCCAGCACGCACCACGCCACAAGCCGCTCCCCGCGCACGAGCACCACCGCATCGCGCACGCCTGGCTGCGCGCGCAGCCGCTCGGCCACTTCGCCGGGTTCGATGCGATAGCCGCGCACCTTCACCTGCTCGTCGGCACGCCCGAGGTAATGCAGCCGGCCTTCGCCATCGACATGCACGCGGTCGCCAGTGCGATACATGCGCTGACCGTTTGCGAACGGATCGGGCACAAAGCGCTCGGCCGTCATGCCGGGCTGCGCAAGATACCCGCGCGCGAGTTGCGCGCCGCGCAGGTAGAGATCGCCGGCAATGCCCGCGGGCAGCGGGTTCAGGTCGCTGTCCAGCACATGCGCGGTCATGCCAGGCAGCGGCCCGCCCAGCGGCAGGCCCCCTTGTTCGTCGGCGTGGCTCGCATGCGTCAGCACGCCAACCGTCGCCTCCGTCGGACCGTAATGGTTGAACAGGGCCATGTCGGGACGCAGCGCGCGGATCTGCGCGACGAGGTCCGCCGGCGTGGGTTCGCCACCGACGATCAGCGCCGTATGCGGCAGGGCGTCAGCGGGCGTTGCCGCCTGCAACAGCGCCCGCAGATGACTGGGCACGATCTTGAGCACGCCCACGCGATGCGCGGCCATATACTCGGCGAAGCGGTCGGGCGAGAAGCCACGCTCGCGCGACATCAGATGCAGCGTCCGGCCGCTGTGGAGCGCGCCGAACAACACGGTATGCCCAAGATCGGCCGCGGTGGTGGAGATCATGGCCATGCTGGCGTCCGCCGGCAACGCGAGCCGTGTCAGCACGCCATCGAGATACTGGCCGAGCGCACGGTGACTGACCAGCACACCTTTGGGCGTACCCGTGGAACCCGAGGTGAAAATGACATACGCGCCCTGGTCCGGATGCACGCGTATGTCCGGCGCCTGCTCGCGCGGTGGCACCCGCGCGGGGTCGAGCGTGCCGACATCGGACAGCGTACCGATCGTCGCCCGCGCATTGGCGGCTTCGGCCAGCTGCCGCAGCCGGCTTTCGGGCTGCGACGCATCGAGCGGCAGGCATATGGCGCCCGCCTTGAGAATGCCGAGCCAGCCGGCCACGAATGCGGGAGATCGTTCGAGGCAGAGCGCGACGACATCTTCGGTGCCGATGCCTTGGGCATGCAGGGCATGCGCAATGCCATTCGCTTGCGCATCGATCTCGGCCCGCGTCATGGCCTCCGCTTCGTACTGCACCGCGATCGCTTGCGGGCCGACCTCGACATGCCGCGCCCATGCATCGAGCAGCAGCGTCGGCGTGCCCGGATCGCCGCCATCGATCGATGTCCCTGCCGTGCCGATCCCAAGCGTGCCGACATGGGCGTCGGGTGCGGCGGCCAGTTGCCCCAGCACCGCAACGAAGTGTTGCTGCAACTCGGCAATGCGGCCGGCCGAGAAGAGCTCGGTCGCATAGCTGCACGCAATGTCGAGCGTCTGGTTGCCCGCCACGACGAGCGTCAGCGGATAGTTCGTCGTGGCGGCATGGCGGATCTCGCCAATGCGCAGGCCGTGCTGCTCCCGCTCGCGCAGCGCGGCGTCGATCGGGTAGTTCTCGAACACGAGGATCGAGTCGAACAGCGGCTGCCCACCCTGATTGGCCCAGCGCTGGATCTCGTACAGCGGCACGTGTTCGTGCTCGCGCAGGGACAGGTTCTCCTGCTGCAGGGCCTGCAACCACGCATCGATGCGCTGGTCGGGCGAAGGTGCCTGAATCACGGGCAACGTGTTGATAAACAGCCCGAGCACCGTGTCGGCACCGGGCAGCGTCGCGGGGCGTCCCGCCACGGTGGCGCCGAACGCGACCGCACGCTGGCCCGTATAGCGTTGCAGCACGACGATCCATGCGGCCTGCAGCAACGTGTTCAAGGTCACGCGCTGCTGCTGTGCCGCGCGTTGCAGCGGCTGGGCATCGATGCGCACACGCTGCACGGCATGGCCCGTCATTGGCTCGGCCAGCGCGGGCAGGGCCTGCGCGAGCAGCGTGGGCGTCTCGAGCGCGGGGAGCCGTTGCCGCCAGAACGCCTCGCTGGCCGATGCATCCTGCGCCTGCAACCAAGCGATATGCTCGCGATAGCGCGTGGCAACCGTCTCCACGGGCTGGCCGTGATACCGCTGCAGAACCTCGCCGACCAGCCGCGCGGTGCTCCAGCCATCGAGCAGCAGATGGTGGCTGGTCCAGATCATGCGGTGCCGTGACGCGCCCTGCGCGACCAGCCGCACGCGCATCAGCGGCGCCGTGTCGAGCGAGAACGGCCGCGTGCGATCCTGCAAGGCCAGTTCATCGGCATCGCCGGTCGCATCGATCCGCACAGGCGACGGCACATCACGGCGCACGACCTGCAAGGGCTCGCCATCGATATGGACAAATGCGGTACGCAGGATATCGTGCGCGGCAATCGTGTCGTTCCAGGCGCGGCGCATGCGCTCGGCGTCGAGTCCCGCCAGATCCACCGACATCTGGTTGATATACATGGCCGTGTCCGGCGCATAGAGCGCATGGAACAGCATCCCCTGCTGCATCGGCGCAAGCGGATAGATGTCCGCGATCTCCGCGCCCGGCAGTCGGTCGAGTTGAACCTGATCGAGCCCAGACAGCGGCACGTCCGATGGCGTGAGCGCGCCGGCCGGCATCGCGACGCAATGCGCGACGACGGCTTCGAGCGCGCGCTGCAGCAGCGGCGCAAATGCCGAGTGGCCGGGCTCGGCAAACGCAAGATCGAACGCGAGCGCGCCGTCGCGCACCATGCCATTGATGACGATGGCATTGCCAAGCGGGGCATCGGCACCGCGCGTCTCGCCCGCGGATTCCGCGGCGCGCGAGAACAGCGCGTTGGGTTGGCTGCCTTGCTCGAACTGGCCCAGATAGTTGAACGTAATCGACGGTGGCGTCATGTCGCGCAGGCCGTCGCGCAGCAGGCCGAAGCCGATGCCATGCTGCGGCACGGCGCGCAGGGTTTCCTTGACGCGCTTGATATGCGTGCCGAGGTCGGCGTCGATGGGCAGCGCGACGGGGAACGTGCTCGTGAACCAGCCGATGGTGCGGGAGAGATCGATGTCGTCGAACAGCGCTTCCCGGCCGTGGCCTTCCAGAAGCACAGCGACGGTATCGAAGCCTTGCCACTGGCCGACCGCGCGTGCGACGGCGGCCAACAGCAGGTCGTTGATCTGCGTCCGGTAGGCGGCGTGCGCGTCGGTCAGCAACGCGCGGGTGGTCGCGGCGGGCAGCGATACCGTTGCTACCGTGGCGTTGCGCGCGGGCACGTCTTTCCGCGCGTTCAGCGTTGGACCCTGCTGGGTTCGCCAGAATGGCAGCTCGTGCGCGAGCGACGCGGCATGCTGTTGCAGTTTGCGCGCCCACGCTTGATACGACGATGTGCGCGCGGGCAGGGCTGCGTCATCGCGGTAGGCTTGCTGGAGGTCTTCCAGCAGGATGCGCCACGATACCCCATCGACCACGAGGTGGTGAATCGCAATGAGCAACCGTTGCGAGCCATCGGGCAGCGTGAACAATGCCACGCGCAGCAGCGGCCCGTGCTCGAGGTTCAGTCCCTGTTGCGCGCGCGTGCAGGCATCGGTCAGCGTGTCCTCTGTGATGGCATCGTGCGTCACGGTCGTGATTGCCGTGTCCGCGTAGTGCTGCGTCCAGTCGCCGTCACGCTCGGCAAACCGCAACCGCAACGCGTCATGATGCGCGACGAGCCGATCGACCGCGATCTGCAACCGTGCGACGTCGAGCGCTTGCGTCGGCCGCAGCAACACCGCCTGATTCCAGTGATGCCGGGAAGGAATCGGCGCTTCGAAGAACTCGCGCTGCACGGGTAGCAGCGGCACCTCGCCCGTGGGCATCGCTTCCCCGGCGCTCTGCGCGGACGTCACCACCTGTGCCAACGCCCGTACCGTCTGATGCAGGAACAGATCCTTCGGCGTAAATCGCAGCCCCGCCTGCCGGGCCCGGCTCACGGCCTGAATCGAGAGGATCGAATCCCCGCCGAGCTCGAAGAAGTTGTCGGTCACGCCCACACATTCGACGCCGAGCACGTCCTGCCAGATCCGCACAAGCGCGGCTTCGATGTCGGTGGCAGCGGCCACATGCTCGGCGGCCTCGAAGACGGGCGCCGGCAACGCACGCCGGTCGAGCTTGCCGTTCGAGGTGACGGGCAACCGGTCGAGCGCGACGATCTGCGCCGGGACCATATAGGCAGGCAGCGTGTCCTCGAGCAGGCGCCGCAACACCAGCGGGTCAGCCGCCCCGGAGACATACGCAACCAGCTGTGCCCCGGTCGCGGTCTCCACTGCGAGTACGGCCGCTTCCGCCACACCCGCACAGGCCCGAAGCCGCGCCTCGATCTCGCCCGGCTCGATCCGATACCCGCGAATCTTGACCTGATGATCGCGTCGCGAAACGTACTCGACATTGCCATCGGGCGCCTGCCGCACGAGGTCGCCGGTTCGATACATGCGTGCACCGGCCGCAAACGGATCGGGCAGGAACCGTTCAGCCGTCAGCGCGGGCCGATGCGCATACCCACGTGCAAGCCCGAAGCCACCGATATACAGCTCGCCGATGGCGCCATACGGGACTGGGTTCAGATCGGCATCGAGCACGTACGCATGCCGCGAGCCCACGGGCCGGCCGATTGGCGCATAAGCTTGCCTGCAGTGCGCCTGCGCGTCCGTCACCCATGCCAGCGGCGTGACGACCGCTTCGGTCGGCCCATAGCCATTGATCAGCGTCTTCGCGCGGAAGGTATCCCGCACACGCGCAAAACTCTCGCGCGAGATGGCCTCGCCGCCGAAGGACAGCAGGCGCAATGCCGGGGCATTGCCACGGGCGGCCTCGACCAGGCGCATCAGATAGGCGGGCGGGAATCCGGCGTTGGTAATGCGGTAACGCGTGAATGCGTCCAGCGTTCGTTCCGCATCCCAGAGCTCGTCATCGCGCAGCACGACTTCGGCGCCGGCGACAAGCGGCGCAAGCCAGCGCTCATGCGCGCCATCGAAGCTGAAGGCGAGGAAGTGCAACTCGCGCTCGCCGGGGGCCATGCCGTATTGCTCGGCGGTCGCGTGGCAATGCATGGCGAGCGGGCCGTGCTCGACGGCGACGGCCTTGGGGGTGCCGGTCGAGCCCGAGGTGTAGATCAGGTAGGCGAGCTGGCCCGGCAGCACAGTGGGCAATGCTGCGTCGCTATCGTGCGCGTCTTCCATCTCCAGCACGGGCAGCGCGGTCTGCACACGCGCGTGCAGACGCCGCGAGGACAGCAGTAGCTGCACCCGAGCCCCGTCGGTCATCTCGGCAATACGCGCCGCCGGCAATTCCGGATCGATCGGCACATAGGCCGCCCCGGCCTTGAGCACGGCCAGCAGCCGGATGATCATGGCGGGGGTACGGTCGATGACGACACCGACGACGGGCTCGCCATGCATCGCGTGCATCGCGGTCGAGCCGCTCACGGGCACGCCACCCGTCCCGCGCACTGCGGTCGGGCTGTCCCCGGGCACGCCGCCCGTCGCGTGCATCGAGGTCGAGCCGTCCACGGCTACGCCGTCGGACGGCTCGGCGCGAGTCCCGGGCGTCGCGAGAGCGCGGTCCGCGCCTACGCCGCCGGCGGGGACGCCGCCCGCCCCGAGCATCGCGACCGCGCGAGGGGGCACCGTACCGGGGCCGGGCTGCGTGCCCGCAAGGCGCTCGACCAGCGCGCGGGCGAGTCGGTCGGCCTCGCGGTCCAGTTGCGCGTAGGTCAGCGCAATCTCCCCGCATCGCACAGCAATCCCATCCGGCTGCACCACCGCCTGCCGGGCGATGGCCATATGCACAGGCATGGCCTCGCGGAACCGAGGATCCTCATCCCGAGCCTCGGCCTGCTCGAGCACGATGTCGGCCACCAATCCATCGGGCGCTGCCATCATCTGCCGCAACACCGCCACATAATGCCCCTGCAACCGCTCCACCGTCGCATGCTCGAACAGATCGCTCGCGTAGCCGAACACACCCTCGATCCCGTCCTCATCCTCCTGTGTATCGAGCGCGAGATCCACCTTGGCCGCGCTGGCCGTCCGCGCCACGCGCTCTAGCGTGAGGCCCGGCAACTGCCGCAATGCCCGCAGATCCCGTCGCTGGTGATTGAGCATCACCTGAAACAGCGGGTTATGCGACAGGCTCCGCTCGGGCTGCAATGCCTCGACCAGTTGCTCGAACGGGAGCTCCTGATGCGCCTGCGCCTGCTGCACGGACTCGCGTGCCTCGCCCAGCAAGCGCAACACACTACGCGAGCCATCGACGAGACCGCGCAACACCTGCGTGTTGACAAAGAACCCGACCGTCCGAGCGGTCTCGGCACGATTGCGATTGGCGACTGGCACGCCGACGCGAATGTCCTGCTGCCCCGTATAGCGATAGAGCAGAATCTGGAACGCCGCGAGCAACACCGTGAACGTCGTGGTATCGGCCAGACGGGCCAGCTCGCCAAGCTGACGCACATCATCACGCCCAAGCGAGAACGAGACAAAGCCCCCGCGATGCGAAGGCACCGCAGGCCGAGCCCGATCGGCAGGGAGCTCGAGCACGACGGGGTCCGGACCCAGTGTCGCGTGCCAGTACGCGAGCTGCCGCTCCCGCTCCCCGGCCTCGAGCCAGTTCCGCTGCCACGCCGCATAGTCCGCATACTGCGCGTCCGGCAACGGCAGCGCCAAAGGCCGTCCTTGCGTGTGCGCGGTATAGAGCGCGGCAAACTCGTCGATGACCACGCCCATCGACCATCCGTCCGAGACGATATGGTGCATGGTCACGAGCAGCACGTGGTCGTCGTCGGCCAGACGTAGCAGCCGCACGCGCATCAGCGGCCCATGCTCGAGATCGAACGGTGCCTGGGCCTCCGCATCCACATGCGCGGTCAAGGAACCTTCCGTGACATCCACAACCGGAATCGTCACGGGCAGCACAGCATGGATCCGCTGCACCGCGACCCCGTCGGATTCATGAAACGTCGTCCGCAAACTCTCATGCCGTGCCACGAGCGCATCGAAGCTCGCCTGCAGCGCAACAAGATCGAGCCGACCTCGTAACCGCAACATCCCCGCCAGATGATAGGCACTCCCCAAAGGATCCAGCTTCCACAGAAACCACATCCGCTGCTGCGCGGCCGAAAGCGGTAGCGCCTGCGCATCCGCCGCCGTCCCACGCCAGTCCGCGGTAATCGGCAAAATCGAGAAATCGATGCCCTGCGCGCGCAGCCGTTCGAGCAGCACGCCCCGCTTGTCCCGCGGCAGCGCGACATAACGCCGGACGAGGTCACGGCCTTGTTGTGGATCGATCATCAATCAGGAAGCCTCCAAATCTGCCATCAGGTCGTCCAGCGCGGCAAGCTGCCGCGCGGTCTCTTGGCGTGCATCGGGACGCGCATCGATCCACGCGCCCAGCTGCGCGACCGTCGGATGCGCCATCGCATCGCGCAGGCTCAGCGTGAGCCCCATCTCGCGATGCAGCCGCGAGACCAGCTGCGTCAGCAACAGCGAGTGCCCGCCAAGCTCGAAGAAGTTGTCGTGGATGCCGACGCGCTCGACGCCGAGCAGCGATTGCCAGATGCCAGCCAGCGCCTGTTCGCGTTCCGTGCGCGGTGCCACGTGGTCATGGCTCGCAAACACCGGCGCCGGCAGCGCGTGGCGATCGAGCTTGCCGTTGACCGTGACGGGCCACTGCGCCATGCCGACGATCTGCGCGGGCACCATATAGGGCGGCAGTGCGGCCGCGAGCATCGCGCGCAGGCCTTCCGTATCGGGCGTCGTGTCGCCGTCGCCCGCCACGTAGGCAACGAGCTGAGATCCCTGGGGTGTCGGCACCGCCAGCACCGCCGCCGCATGCACACCCGCCGCCGCTCGCAGCCGCGCCTCGATCTCGCCCGGCTCGATGCGATACCCGCGAATCTTGATCTGATGGTCGCGGCGCGACACATATTCGATGGCGCCATCGGGACCCTGGCGTACGAGATCGCCGGTGCGATACATGCGCGCGCCGGGCACGAACGGATCTGGCAGGAACAACTCGGCGGTGAGCCCCGGGCGCTGCGCATAGCCGCGCGCAAGGCCATAGCCCCCGATATAGAGCTCGCCGATCACCCCCTGCGGCACCCGATGCAGATCCGCGTCCAGCAGGTACACATGGCGCGAGCCGACGGGCCGGCCGATCGGCGCGTAGGCGGGCGTGCAGGGCGTATCGGCGTCGGCCACCCACGCGAGCGGCGTGACCACGGCTTCGGTCGGACCGTAGCCATTGATCAGCGTGCGCGGGCGGAACGTCTTGCGTACGCGCGCAAAGCTCTCGCGCGAAATCGCCTCGCCGCCGAACGACAGCAGTCGCAGCGGCGGCGCATCCGGATCGGCGGCCTCGGTCAGCCGCATCAGATAGGCCGGCGGGAACCCCGCATTGGTAATGCCGTGGAGCGTAAAGGCGGCGAGCGTCCGTTCCGCGCTCCACAGTTCGTCGTCGCGCAGCACGACCTCCGCGCCGGCCACGAGCGGCACGATCCAGCGCTCGTGAGCACCGTCGAAGCTGAACGACAGGAAGTGCAGCTCGCGCTCGCCCGGCGCCATGCCGTATTGCTCGGCCGTTGCGTGGCAATGCATGGCCAACGGTCCGTGCTCGACGGCCACGGCCTTGGCCTTGCCGGTGGAGCCCGAGGTGTAGATCAGATAAGCCAGCTGCTGGCGCGAGACCTCGGGCAGCGACCCGGGGGAAGGCACAAGACACTCGGCGTCCTCCATGTCGAGCCATGGCACCTTCGCATCGAGGCGCGGACGCAGCGCCCGCGCGCCAAGCAGCAGCTGCACGCGCGCGCCGTCGATCATTTCGTCGATCCGCGCGCGCGGCAGCTCGGGATCGATCGGGAGGTATGCGGCACCGGCCCTGAGCACGGCCAGCAGCCGCACGATCATGCCGGGCGTGCGATCGATCACGACGCCGATCACGGGTTCGTGTGCGGTCACCCGCGAGCGCAGTGCCAGCGCCAGCGCGCCCGATGCGGCATCGAGCCCGGCATAGGTCAGCGTCTGCTCGCCACAGCGCACGGCCACGGCGTCGGGCTGGCTGGCAGCCCGCATTGCGATGGCGACATGCACGGGCGGGGCGTCGCGAAAGCGATCGTCTTCCTCGGTGACGGCGTCCGGCTGTTCGAGCACCAGATCCGCGATGCGCTGGTCCGGCTGCGCGGCGATCCGCTCCAGCGTCGCGACGAAGTGCCGCTGCAACTGCGCGATGCGATCCGCCTCGAACAGCCCGCTCGCATAGTTGAACATCACGTCCAGCGTCTGGTTGCCCGTAATGACCAGCGTCAACGGATAGTTGGTCGTCGAGGCATGATCGACGTCGCCAATGCGCAGACCGTGCTGCTCCCGCTCGCGCAGCGCGGCGTCGATCGGGTAGTTCTCGAACACGAGGATCGAGTCGAACAGCGGCTGCCCGCCCTGATTGGCCCAGCGCTGGATCTCGTACAGGGGCACGTGTTCGTGCTCGCGCAGCGACAGATTCTCCTGCTGCAACGCCTGCAACCACGCATCGATGCGCTGGTCGGGCGAAGGTGCCTGAATCACGGGCAACGTGTTGATAAACAGCCCGAGCATCGTGTCGGCACCGGGCAGCGTCGCCGGGCGGCCCGCCACGGTGGCGCCGAACGCGACCGCACGCTGGCCCGTATAGCGTTGCAGCACGACGATCCATGCGGCCTGTAGCAACGTGTTCAATGTCACGCGCTGTTGCTGTGCCGCGCGTTGCAGCGGCTGGGCATCGATGCGCACACGCTGCACGGCATGGCCCGTCATAGGCTCGGCCGGCGCGGGCAGCGCCTGCGCAAGCAGCGTCGGCGTCTCGAGCGCGGGCAGCCGCTGCTGCCAGAACGCCTCGCTGGCCGACGCATCCTGCGCCTGCAACCAAGCGATATGGTCGCGATAGCGCGTGGCGACGGCCTCCACGGGCTGGCCGTGATACCGCTGCAGAACCTCGCCAATCAGCCGCGCCGTGCTCCAGCCATCGAGCAGCAGATGATGGCTGGTCCAGATCATGCGGTGCCGCGACGCGCCCTGTGCGACCAGCCGCACGCGCATCAGCGGCGCCGTGTCGAGCGAGAACGGACGCGTGCGATCGTGCAGCGCCAGCGCTTCCACATCGCCGTGCGATTCGATCAGGACCGGTGACGGCACGCTGTGCATCACGGCCTGCAGCGGCTTGCCATCGACATGCAGAAAGGCCGTGCGCAGGATATCGTGCGCGGCAATCGTGTCGTTCCACGCGCGGCGCATGCGATCGGCATCGAGTCCCTCCAGATCGACCGCGATCTGGTTCACATACATCCCCGCATCGGGCGTGTAGAGGGCATGGAACAGCATCCCCTGCTGCATCGGCGTCAGCGGATAGATATCGGCGATGGCCGCGCCGGCGAGCGGATCGAGCTGAGCCTGCGTCAGACCGGACAGCGGTACGTCGGACGGCGTCAGCGCGCCGGCGGGAGCCTGCAGGCAATGCGTGACGATCTCTTCGAGCGCCGCGCGCAGCCGCTCGGCAAACGGCGTGAACGCAGGGTCCGCCAGCGTCAGCGTGAACGCCAGCTCGCCATCGCGGACCATGCCGTCGATGACGATCGCATTGCCGACCGGTGCATCGGGATCTCGGCTATCGCCGGCCGGTTCATGCGCGTGGGCAAACATGGCGCCGTCACGCGCATCGAACTGCCCAAGATAGTTGAAGGTAATCGACGGCCGGGCCACGTCCTGCAGTGCGTCGCGCAACAGGCCAAAACCGATGCCGTTCCGCGGCACCGCACGCACGGCTTCCTTGACGCGCTTGATATGCACGCCGAGGTCGTCGTCGATGGGCAGGGCGACCGGGAACAGGCTTGTGAACCAGCCGACCGTGCGCGAGAGATCGATATCGTCGAACAGCGCTTCCCGGCCATGCCCTTCGAGCAGGACCGCGGCCGTATCGAATCCCTGCCATTGCCCGACCGCGCGTGCCACCGCGGCGAGCAGCAGGTCGTTGATCTGCGTCCGGTAGGCGCCATGCGCATCGGTCAGCAACGCACGCGTGGCCGCGGCGGGCAGCGATACCGTTGCCACGGTCGCGTCGCGCAGTCGCACATCGCGGGGCGCGGCAACGGCGGGCCCCTGCTGGGCGCGCCAGAATGAGAGCTCGTGTGCGAGCGAAGCGGCATGGTGCTGCAACTTGCGGGACCATGTCTGGTACGACGAGGTGCGCGCGGGCAGGGCTGCGTCATCGCGGTAGGCTTGCTGGAGGTCTTCCAGCAGAATGCGCCACGACACGCCATCCACCACGAGGTGGTGAATCGCAATGAGCAACCGTTGCGAGCCATCGGGCAACGTGAACAAAGCCACGCGTAACAGCGGGCCGTGCTCCAGATCGAGGCCCCGTTGCGCGCGCGTGCAAGCGTCGGTCAGCGCGTCCGCGGTCACCGCGTCGTGCGTCACGGTCGTGATCGCTGTGTCCGCATACTGCTGGGTCCAGACCCCATCGCGCCCGGCAAACCGCAACCGCAACGCGTCATGATGCGCAACAAGCCGATCCACCGCCGTCTGGAGACGTACGACGTCGAGCGATTGCATTGGCCGCAATAGCACCGCCTGGTTCCAGTGATGCCGCGCGGGAACGTGCGTCTCGAAGAACGCGCGCTGCACCGGCAGTAGCGGCACCTCGCCGCCCGGCGCATCGGACTTCACGGGTGCGGACTGCACGCGGGTGACCACCGCGGCAAGCGCGCGTACCGTCTGATGCAGGAACAGATCCTTGGGCGTGAACCGCAGCCCCACACGCCGTGCACGACTGACGGCCTGGATCGACAGGATCGAATCGCCACCGAGCTCGAAGAAATTATCCGTCACGCCGACGCGTTCGATGCCAAGCACGTCCTGCCAGATCCGCGCGAGCGCCATCTCGGTTTCGTTCGCGGCTTCCGCATGTCCGGCGGCTTCGAACACGGGCGCCGGCAGCGCGCGGCGATCGAGCTTGCCATTCGACGTCACGGGCAGGCGATCCATCGCCACGACCTGCGCCGGCACCATATAGGCGGGCAGTCGCGCCGCGGCAATGCGCAGTACGTCGGCGCCCGCCATCGACGGTGCGAGCACGGCATACGCGATCAGTCGCTCGTCATGAACGATGACGGCGGCATCCACCACGCCTTCGATCGTCCGCAGCATCCGCGCCACCTCGGCGGGCTCGACGCGATAGCCCCGGATCTTGACCTGCTCGTCGGCGCGCCCAAGATAATGCAGCCGGCCATGCCGGCGCCGCACGCGATCGCCGGTGCGGTACATCCGCGCGCCGTGCACGTACGGATCGGGCAGAAAGCGTTCCGCGGTCTGCGCGGGCGCCTCGCGATAACCGCGCGCGAGCTGCAAGCCGCCAATGTAGAGCTCGCCCGCGATGCCTTCGGGTAACGGCGACATACCGGCGTCGAGCACATACGCACGCACGCCGGGCAGCGGCTCGCCGAGCGGCAGGATCGTTTCATCGTCGCCCAGCGCATGGGTCAGCACGCCAACCGTGGTCTCCGTCGGCCCATAGTGATTGAAGATGCGGCAACCCGGCCGCAGCGCCCGCACCTGCGCGATGAGCTCGGCCGGCGCGGCCTCGCCGCCGAGGATCAGTGCCGCATGCGGCAGCACGTCGGCGCCACGCTCGGCATGCAACAGGGCACGCAGATGGCTCGGCACGATCTTGAGCGCGCCGACGCGGTGGCGGGCCATGTATTCGGCAAACCGATCGCCGTCCGTCGCGCGCGACGAGGCGATCAGATGCAAGCAGTGCCCGGCATATAGCGCGCCGAAAAGTACGGTGTGGCCGAGATCGGCCCCGGGCGTCGATACCATCGCCATGCTGGTGCCGGCGGGCAGCGACAGACGCGACAGTACGCCAGCGACATAGTGTGCGAGCGCCTGCCGGCTGACGATCACGCCCTTTGGCGTGCCCGTGGAGCCCGAGGTAAAGATCTGGTACGCACCCTGCTGCGGCAACACCGGTACGTCCGTGAAGCGTTCGCTTGGGGACACGGTCGCGATATCGAGGCCATCGACGCCGAGGTCCGCGTTGCCGATGACGACGCGCGCGTTGGCGGCATCGACGAGTTGCCGGCGGCGTTCCACCGGTTGCGCAATATCGAGCGGCAGCGCCAGGGCACCGGCCTTGAGCGTGCCGATCAGCGCCACGACGAATGGCACCGACCGTTCGAGGTCGATGGCGACCACATCCTCGCGGCCGATGCCGCGTGCCTGCAGGGCGAGCGCCACGCCATTGGCCAGCGCATCGGCCTCGGCGCGGGTCAGCGTTCGCGTGTCGTCGCACAGCGCCACCGCCTGCGCATCGCGCTGGAGCGCGGCGCTCCACGCGGCCATCACGTCCATGGGGGCGTCCGGCAGCGGCGCCGCAACCAGCGCGGGGGTATCGTCGCCGAGCGGCAGCAGCGTGATGGCCGTCTCGGGCGCCGCCGCCACGTGCGCGAGCACGGACAGATAGTGCCGCATCATGCGTTCGACGGTCGCGCGGTCGAACAGATCGGTGGCAAAGGCAAGACGTCCCGCCAGTGCATCGCTGCCATCGATGATATCCAGCGCGAGATCGAAACGCGTCACGTCGCCTTCGATCTGCATGGCCCGCAACGTGTCGCCCGCCAGTGTGGCCGGTGCCGCGACGGGAAGCCCCAGGTTGAACTTGACCTGGAACAGCGGATTGTGGGCAAGCGTGCGGTCGGGCTGCAGCGCGTCCACGACCTCTTCGAACGGCAACGCGAGGTAAGGCTGCACCGCGCGGACCGCGCCGCTCACCTGCCGCAGCAGCGCTTCGAACGGTTGCGCGCCCTCGACCGTGGCGCGAATCGTCTGCGTGCTGATGAAGTAGCCGACCGCGCGCTCGGCCGCGACGCTGTCGCGCAGTGCAAACGGCACGCCGACGCGAATATCGCGTTGGCCGGCGTAGCGATGTAGCAGCGCGTGCCAGGCGGCCAGCAGCACCGTGAACAGCGTCGTCTGCTGCCGGGCCGCCATCTGCCGCAGCCCCGAGGCGAGCGTCGCGTCGATCGAGAAGTCCAGTGCGTCGCCGTGTCCGCTCGGTTGCGCCGGGCGCGGGCGGTCCGTTGGCAGTTCGAGCACCACGGGATCCTTGCCCAGCGTGCGCGTCCAGTAGTCGATGGCATCGGTCCGGCACGCGACAAGCGCGCGTGCATGGCCGGCGGCGATCTCGGTATGTTGCGTCGCGGGCGGCAGCGCGCCGCGTCGCTCGTACAGCGCGCAGAACTCGTCGACCATCACGTTCATCGACCATCCGTCCACGAACAGATGGTGGACGCAGAGGGCAACCCACTCCGCGCCATCCACGATGACACGCAGCACACGAAACGCGGCCTGCGCGGTCAGCGCAAAGGGCTGCTCGCTCCAGCGCCGCACGGCCTGCTCGGCTTCGGCGCGGGTCGCGCAATGCCGGACGTCGATCGGGACGGACGACGCGGGCAGCACGCGCTGCAACGGCTGCGAGCTGCGCTCGACGACGATCCGCGTGCGCAAGGCCACATGGCGTTCGGCCAGCGTATCGATGGCGGTCTGCAGGGCCGCGGTGTCGAAGGGGCCCGAGCGCTGCATGACGCCGCACACGTTGTAGGCGCCGCTTTCGGGGGCCAGGCACCAGAGCACCCATAGTCCGCGTTGGATAGGGGAGAGCGCTGCGTCGGCGTCCGCGCCGCCCACGCGGCCCACGACGCCCACGACCCCCACGACCCCCACGACCCCCACGTCGGACCGCAGACTATCGGCCGCCGCCTCCATCGCATCGATCGCCCCGGCGCAAGCCGCGAGCGTGGGGTGCGCAAACAGCAGCGCCAGCGAGAAACCGGCGTGCAGCCGCTCCCGCACGCGCGCCACGATCTGCGCGGCCTGCACGGAATTGCCACCCAGTGCAAAGAGACTGTCATCGGCGCCGGGCCGCATGCCGAGCACTTCCCGCCAGATATCGGCAAGCCTGGCCTCCGTCGCCGTGAGGTCTCGCGTTTCGCCAGCGGGAGTGAGGAAGGCCGCGTCACCCTCGAACACCGCCCAGGTATCGAGGTCCCCGGCCCGCCATGCGGGCACGCATCGCGAACGCTGGAGCTTGCCGCTGGTCGTGCGCGGCAGTTCGCCGGGCTGAAGCAGCAGCACCAGTGCCGGCGGCTCGCCGCAGTCCTCGGCGACCACCGCACGGATGGCCTGGGCAATCGCCGCTGCCGAGGCGGCATCGTCGCCGCCGCGCATGGCAGTGCGCGCCACTTCCGCCGCAATGCCGATCGACTCGATGCCGTTGTACACATATGGAAACGCCGCGACGCGCCCGCGCCGCACGGCATCGACCGCACCCTCCACGGTCATCTCGACATCCTGCGGGTACACGTTGACGCCGCGCACGATGATCAGATCCTTGCGGCGCCCCGCGACATAGAGCCGGCCGTCGGCGCGGAAGCCCAGGTCGCCGCTGCGTAGCGCACCATCGGCGAAGAACGCCTCGGCGGTGGCATCGGGCCGCTGCCAGTAACCGCGCATGACGCTTGGGCCCTGAATGCAGATTTCGCCGACAGTGCCGTCGGGCAGAGACTGTCCGGTCGTCACGTCGCGGATGTCGACGAGATGGCGGGACGGCGCGAAGCCGCTGGCGACGAGCGCGCTCGCGTCCGCATCGGCGCCCGGCTGCGCGCGGCCCTGCGCCAGTGCGTCCGCATCGAATCGCGCGATATGCGCGCCCGAACCCGCGCGCGATCCCGTGACCAGCAGTGTCGCCTCCGCCATGCCATAGCACGGATACAGCGCGCCAGCCGCAAAACCGGAAGCAGCAAACCGCTCGGCGAACCGCGTCATCGTCTCGGCGCGAATCGGCTCGGCACCGCAGAACGCCAGACGCCAGCAGGACAGGTCCAGCGCGTCGCCGGGCGTCCGGCGAATGCGGTCGACGCACAGGCGGTACGCGAAATCGGGACCGCCGCTGATGGTCGCGCGAAAGCGCGAGATCGCGTCGAGCCAGCGGCGCGGATGGCGCAGGAAGTATCCGGGCGACATCAGCACGAGCCGCGTGCCCGTGTAGAGCGGGTGCATAAGGCCGCCGATCAGGCCCATGTCGTGATACAGCGGCAGCCAGCTCAGCATGACATCGTCGGCGCGCGTGCCGAACGATTCCGCAATCGCGGCCTCGTTGGCCATGATGTTCGCGTGCGAGACCATGACGCCCTTGGGCGAGGCGGTGGAGCCCGATGTGTACTGCAGGAAAGCGATGTCGTCGGCATGGATGGCGTCGAGCGCGTCGGGCAGCGTCGCCGCGACATCGGCGCTGCACGCCACGTCGAGCATGGCAAGCCGCGCGGATTGGCCAGCCCAGGCGTTGGCAAATTCGCCCTCGGTCACCGCCACCCGCGCATCGCAGTCGGCGAGTATGGCGTCGAGCCGCGCCAGATGCTGCGGGCGCAACGACTCGGGCGGAAACGCGGGCACCGCGATCATGCGCGCGAGCAGGCAGCCGAAGAATGCGCTGACGTAGTGGATGCCGGTGTCGAGCACGAGCATCACGCGGTCGCCCGGCTGTGCCATGCCCGCCAGGACGCGCGCGTGGCCTGCGGCGCGTTGCATCAGTTCGCGATAGCTGTAGTCGATGCCATCGGGGTTCGCGTCGTCCACGATCGTGAGCGCGGGCGCGTCGGGGCGCGTCGTCGCCAGATCCAGCAAATGATGAAGCAGCGTCTCGCGCGTCTTGCCAGCCATTGCAGCTCTTCCAGTGAATGCGTCATCTGGTAGACGAGGCAGGGCGGTTTGAATTTAGGCGGGATGCGTGTCTGTCGTGTTGGCGCGCGATTTGGCAAGCGATTTGGCGCAGGTCAGCGGGCAAACGCCGCAATAGTCTTCGTCGGGCAGCCGGTAGTTGAGGCAGCAGACGCGGCGCACGCGGCGCGCATGGCCGTCGCCGCCATCGGCCACGGCAATGGGAGGCAGGTGCCGATAGGCCGGGCCGAGCGCGCCCGCGTTGGCCAGCCAGTGCGCAAGCGCCTCGCGCCGCGCAGGGTCCACGGCCGGGTGGCCACAGAGCACCTGTCCCACGGTCTGCACGAACTCGGCGGCATGGCTCCACAGCACGCGCGGCGACGCGCGCAGCGGCGCCATCGCCTGAAAGAGCGGGGCAAGGTTGTGACGGACCAGCAGGTCGATGGCTGCCACAAAGTCATGGCCGACGACCGTACGCGCGTGCCCAATATGGATACGTTCTGCCCGATAGTCGCGCGCAAGCGACACCTCGATGTCGTCGAGCGCCACCGGCAATGCGCGTTCCAGCACCACCGCGGCGACGAGCACGGGCGGCACGATGGCGAGGCAGTAGCGACGCGTCCACCACGATGCCAGCGCCGGCATATCGGTGGCGCCAAGCACCTTGCCGTAGCCGCGCACGAGTTCGGCAATGCCGTCGATTTCCGCGAGACGCGCGCCAGGCGTGGCTTTCGGCGGCGCTGGCAATGCCGTCAGCCCCTCGCCATAGGCGCGGAGCGGGCCGGGAAAGAACGGTGCGAGTTCTGGCAGCAAGCAAATCTCCGGACGATTGGCGCGGCGCGCCACGCGCACGCACTACTGGTGACGTTTTGGCGCGCCGGAAATTTAGTTGCCGCTAAAAACCCCGCGTCTCCCAAGGGAAAGTGTGTTGCCTGTGCCTGACGCTATACGTAATAATGCGAATTATTCGTATTAACGTTTGCGTTTAGAAAATAATTGGCGCGTTTCTGGTCCTTTTCTAATTTTTCGCACAACAAAGCAGGGGAGCTTTTCATGGGAGCCAAGGTGTCTTGCGCGCGCCGGACGGAAGTCGGGCGCGCGGTCATCGTATTGTTCGCGCTGGCGGGCGGTGCCGCTCACGCGCAGGAAGCGGGCAATGCCGCCAATGCCGCCAATGCCGCCGGTGCGGCCGGGGCCGCGCCCGCCGCGAGCGTGCTGCCACAAGTCACGGTGCGCGCGCCGGTGGAAACGCCGACCGGCCCGCTGGCGGGTTACGTGGCCAAGCGCAGTGCCACGGCGACCAAGACGGACACCACCCTGCTGGAAACGCCGCAGTCCATCAGCGTGATCACGCGCGACCAGATGGAAGACCGTGGCGTGCAGAACCTGTCGGACGCCTTTGCGTACACGGCCGGCATCATCGGCGACAACGTTGCCGAGGGCCGCTACGACAAGCCGGTGATCCGCGGCTTTGCGGCGCGCCAGTATATGGACGGCCTGTACGTCAACTACTACGCCAGCGGCTACCTGATGCCGCGCGTGGAGACCTATGGCCTCGAGCGCGTGGAAATTCTGCGCGGGCCGAGCTCCGTGCTGTACGGCGCCAATGCGCCGGGCGGACTCGTGAACCTGGTCAGCAAGCGTCCGACCGCCGATCCGCTGCGCGAGATCAACCTCCAGTACGGCTCGTACGACCGCAAGCAGGCGAGCTTCGATATCGGCGGGGCGGTGGACGAGAACAAGACCGTCATGTATCGCCTGACCGGCCTGTTCCGCAAGTCCGATACGCAGGTGGACTGGGCCGACGACGATCGCATCTTCATCGCCCCGTCGCTGACCATCCGGCCGAGCGCCGACACCACGTTCACGCTGCTGACCCACTACCAGCACGACAAGCAGGGCACGGCCATCAACTTCCTGCCGCGGCAGGGTTCGGTCACGGATACGGTCGGCGGCCGCCGCATTTCCACCTCGTTCTTCACGGGCGAACCGTCGTTCAATACGTTCGACCGCGAGGAATATGCCATCGGCTACGAGTTCGAGCATCGCTTCAACGACACGTTCCGCGTGCGCCAGAGCGCGCGCTACATGCACTCGAACCTGTTCTACACCGGCGTGTATGCGGTGGGCTGGAACAACGCGGCCCAGACGCTGCTGAATCGCGGCTCGCTGAGCGCGGGCGGTTCGCTCGACACGATCGGCCTGGATACCAACCTCGAGGCCAAGTTCTCCACCGGTCCGATTCGCCATACCGCGATCGTCGGCGTGGACTACCAGCACGGCAGCTTCGACGACCGCCAGGGCTTCGGCACCGTCGGCACGCCGCCGCTGGGGCTGATCAATCCGTTCAATCCCGTCTACGGCGCGACGATCAACCCCATCGCCACCTACACGCTGGTGGACCAGTCGCAGCGCCAGCTCGGCCTGTATTTCCAGGACCAGATGAAGCTGACCGAGCGCCTGACCTTCGTGGCGGGCGGCCGCCAGGACTGGGCCAATGCGAGTACCAACACGCGCCGGCAGACCGCGGCCACGGGCGCGACCACCACGCCGACCAACGCCGGTATCGATCAGAACGACTTCACTTACCGCTTCGGCCTCGTCTATGAGACGCCGGTCGGCCTGGCGCCTTACGCGAGCTATTCCACGTCGTTCCAGCCGCAGGCCGGCGTGAGCGCGCAGGGCACGCCGTTCCAGCCGACCACCGGCAAGCAGACCGAAGTCGGCGTGAAGTTCCAGCCCACCGGCTTCAACAGCTTTGTCACCGCGTCGCTATACGACCTGCGCCAGCAGAACGTGCTGACGCGCGATCCGGCCAACACGCTGTTCCAGATCCAGACGGGCGAGATCCGTTCGCGCGGCTTCGAAATCGACGGCACGTTCGATTTCAACAATGGCTTCAAGGCACTGGCCGCGTACACGTACATGGATCAGGAAGTCACCAAGAGCAACAACACGGACCTCGGCAAGACGCCGACCAACCGTCCGCGCCATGTCGCCTCGCTGTGGGTGGACTACACCCAGCGCACGGGCTGGGCCAAGGGCCTGGGCGGCGGCGTCGGCGTGCGCTATATCGGCAAGAGCTACGGCGACGCGCTCAATACGTTCGAGGTGCCCGAGGTCTGGCTGATGGACGCCGCGCTCCATTACACGCTGGACCAGCACTGGCGCTTCTCGATCACCGCGAACAACCTGCTCGACAAGGAATACGTCGGCCAGTGCGGGAGCGCCACCACCTGCTACTACGGCTATCGCCGCAACGTGATCGGCACGGCGACCTATCGTTTCTGATGTTGCTGATCGTAATACGCTGAAATACGCGTCGTCAGGCGCGGAAATGGGAGGAAAGGGCAGGGAAGGGGTAATTCGCGGCCGGTGTCGTTCGTCATCCCAGATAACGAACGCCATCACGGACCCGCGCATGACCGCTTCCCCTGCTTCCGCCTCGTCGTCTCCGCCCCCCACCGCGCCGACCGCGCCCGCCGCGCCTGACGCCCCATCGGCATCGGCGCGATTGTCGCTCCGGCACGTGCTGTTCCAGGCGTCCGGCCGGCTGCTCGTGCTCGGCACCGTCGCCAGCCTCGGCGGCGGCGCGGCGGCCGTCGGACTGGTCGCAACCATCAACGCGGCATTGCGCACGCCGCCCGACGCGCTGGCCGCGCTGGGCCTGCGCTTCGCCGTGCTCGCGGTGCTCGTGCTGGTTTGCCGCACGGTCTCGCTGATGCTGTTTGTCCGTCTGAACCAGACCGTGCTCGCGCGCCTGCGCGAACATGTCGGCGCGCGCCTGCTGGCCGCGCCGTATCGCGATCTGGAACGTCTGGGCGGCGGCAAGGGCATGGCGTTGCTGGGCGAGGACACCAATCAGGTGGCCACGCTGCTTGTTGCCATGCCATTCATCGTGATGAACGGCACCATCGTCGTGGGCTGCCTGAGCTACCTCGCATGGCTGTCGTGGCAGGTGTTCCTGCTGTCGCTGGTGGCCGTGTTCGGCGGGTCGCTCTGTTACCGCGCCAGCCGCAAGCGTTCCCAGCGCGCGCTGCGCGAAGCCGCGCAATGGCAGGATGTGCTGACCGGACATTTCAGCGCGATCTTCAGCGGTGCCAAGGAACTCAAGCTCAATCGCGCGCGCGCCGCGGCGTTTCTGGGCGGCCCGCTGGCCGATGCCATCGACCGCGTGCGCGCGCATCGCACGGCGGGCCTGTCGCTGCTATACCTGTCGCTGACCATCGGCAGCACGCTGTTCTTCGTGGTCATCGGCATCATCCTGTTCGTGCTGCAACGCCCGCTGGGCGCCGATGCGGCCGTGGCCAGCGGCTACACGCTGGTGTTCCTCTACATGATGGCGCCGCTGGAAGGGCTGCTCAACAGCCTGCCGCAGATGAACCTGGCGCGCGTGGCGTGCCAGCGCATCGAGCAGGCTGCGGCATCGCTCGATGCCGATCATGCGGCGCCGATGCAGGCCACGGTGAATGGCGCCATCGAACCGTTCCGCGAGCTCGCCCTGCATGGTGTCACCCATCGCTATCACCGCGAAGCGGAGGACGCCTCGTTCCTGCTCGGCCCCATCGACATGTCGCTGCGCGCGGGGGAGGTGGTCTTCCTCGTGGGTGGCAACGGCAGCGGCAAGACCACGCTGGCCAAGCTGCTGGTAGGGCTTTATGCGCCCGAGGGCGGCCACGTCGGCATGAACGGCCGCATGCTGTCCGGCGGCGCCGGGGCCGCCACGCACCGCGAGCAATGTACGGCCGTGTTCTCCGACTTCCATCTGTTCGACAGCCTCGTCGGGCTCGCGGGCGAAGGCATCGATGCGCGCGCCAACCGGCTTATCGCGCGGCTCCAGCTGCAGCACAAGGTGTCGGTCGCCAACGGCATGTTCTCCACGCGCGCGTTGTCGCAGGGCCAGCGCAAGCGGCTCGCGCTCGTGGCGGCCTGCCTCGAGGACCGTCCGGTGATCGTGCTCGACGAATGGGCCGCCGACCAGGACCCTGCCTTCAAGGCGATCTTCTATCGCGAGATCCTTGGCGAACTGCGGGCGCAGGGCAAGGCCGTGCTCGTGATCTCGCACGACGACCGCTACTTCGACGCCGCGGACCGCATGGTCTGGATCGAGAACGGCCGGCTGACCGATACACCGCCCGCCACCGGCGCGGACACGCACGCGAACGCGCGTGTCGCCTGAACGAATGTTTGCAATCGCTAGCCGGATAAACGCCGCCACATCACGGCGTGTGAGTACAATGACACGACAAGTGCCAGCCTTGAGGCCGGTGTTGGAACGGGTAATTGGGAGTCATTCGTGGGAGAACTGCACAAGACGGGCAACGATCCCGTTTGGGATGCGGCGCTTGGCTGGGTCATGTTGATGCGCGACCAGCAACTGGACGCCACGGCCGAACAACGGCTGCTGGAATGGCTGGGGACATCGCCCCGCCATGCGGAGCAATTCAGGCAGGCCCTCGTGGTCTGGCAGGTCACGGGGAAGCTGTCGCCCGAACTGACCGCGGCCCTCGATCCGCAACGCCCCGCGCAGGGGAACGATGCCGCGGCGCGCTAGGCCGTCGCTCGGAAGTTTCCTGCCGCTTTTCCGATAAGCCGGGGCACGGTCAGCCCCGTTTCCGACGCTCTTTGCGCCGTCATACCCCCGTCATCGAAATGACCCTATGCTGCAAATGCATTGCGAATGATTCGCATTTCACGTAGCATATTTGACGAATTTCTCCAGGGGGTATCGCATGAGCGAGAAGTCGATGGAGCTAGGGAATGTCGCGGACGCAAGGGGTGCGGAGCCCGTGCGGATGAACCAGGAATTGTATGGGGTGTTCATCAGCTATCGCCGCGCGTTGATCGAGGCTGCGGCACGTATCGTGGGCTCTCGCGAGAGCGCCGAAGACGTGGTGCAGGACACGTTCGTCAAACTGTTCGACCAGGAAAAGGCCATCGTCGTGCGCTATCCGGTCAGCTATCTGTTTCAGACCGTCCGCAATCTTGCGATCGACAGGCATCGTCATAACGAGGTGGAAAACCGCCACGTCGGTGGCGAGGAAGAGGGCCTGCTCGTGACGAGCGAGGCCGCGTCGCCCGAGAACGTCATGCTGGGCCAGCAGGCGCTCGGCTCGGTCATGCAGGCGCTGGCATCGCTGCCGGAACGCACGCAATGGGCATTCGAGATGTATCGCTTTCGCGGGGTGCCGCAGAAGGACATCGCCGTCATGCTCAACGTGTCGCCGACGCTGGTGAACTTCATGATCCGCGACGCGCTGACCTGCTGTCGCGACGCGCTGTTCGGCGCGGACAACACCCTCGACGCCAGCGGCGCCACTGACGTCAGCGGCCGCGGCCCAGCTGGGTCACTGCCTGTCTGATCGCCTTGAGAATGCGCGGATACGTGCCGCAACGGCACAACACGCGGCTCATGGCCTCCTTGATGGCATCGTCCGAAGGATTGCGCGCATGCCCGAGCAGCTGGGCGGCCGCCATCAGTTGCGCACTCTGGCAGTAACCGCATTGCACGACATCGCAATCGATCCACGCCTGCCGCAGGGCGTCGGCAACGGGGCCGGACAGGCCCTCGATGGTCGTGATGTGCCGGGCGCCGCGTTGCCGCAGCTGACCGAGCGTCAACTGGCACGCATACTCGGCCTCGTCGTCGACGATCACCGTGCACGCGCCGCAGACGCTGACCCCGCAGCCGAACTTCGTGCCTGTCAGGTGCTTGTCGCACCGAAGGGCCCAAAGCAGGGGAGTGGCGGCTTCGGCGTGGAACTCGGTGGGTTGTCCGTTGAGATCGATCTGCACCACGTGCTCCATTTGTCTTCTCCCTCCGCAGGTTTCGGCGGCGCCAGCAGCGGCAGCGCGCGATGCCGTTTGCCTGTGAGCGCGAACAGCGCATTCGCGACGGCGGGTGCGATGGGCGGTGTGCCCGATTCCCCCACGCCTGCGGGCGTCGCTTCGCTCGCGAGCACCTTGACGATGATCTCCGGGCATGTCGCCATGCAGACCATCGGGTAGTCGGTGTAGTAGCGCTGCTGCACTACGCCGTCACGCACGGTAATGGCCTGTCCCAACGCGGCCGACAGGCCGAAGACGATGCCGCTCTCCATCTGCTGCGCGACGAGGTTGGGATTGATGGCCCGGCCGCAGTCGACCGCGCAGAACACGCGCGTCACGGTGAACCCTTCCTGTTGCCCGCGGCGTTCCCGTCGGATCTCCGCTACCTGCGCCACCACGCTGCCGAACGATTCGTGCAGCGCCACGCCGCGGGCGTAATCGTTCCCCCCCGCGTTGCCCCCCGCATCCGCACCCTCTCGCCAGCGGTGCGGCGCGCGCCAGCCGGCCATCGTTGCCACCGCGCGCAGCACGGCCGCGTGCCGCGCGTGCGCGCCCTGTGTCAGCATGCCGAGCCGAAACGCGATCGGATCCTTGCCGGCCGCCGCCGCCATCTCGTCGATAAAACTCTCGACGAAGAAGGCCTGGTGGGAATGCCCGACCGAACGCCAGTAACCCACGGGGAAGGGCAGGTCCACGCGATGATGCCTGACGGATATATTGCTGCATTCGTACGGCTGGTCGAACGCCCCTTCCGCCATCGACGCGTCCGGCATCAGCCGCGCGAACCACTCGGGCTGGCCAAACGCGCGCGGCAATACCTGCGCGGCGATCGACTGGCTTGCCGAAGCGCTACGCCACGCCACCAGTTCGCCGCGGGCATTGAGTCCACCCGTGAATCGCGCCACGCATGCGGGGCGATAGAAATCGTGCGTGGTGTCCTGCGCGCGCGACCAGATCGTTTGCACGGGCCGCGGCGTGGCGTGCCGCGCGATGACCGCGGCCTGCGCGATGAAATCGACTTCGAGCCGCCGGCCGAACGAACCGCCGAGCAGCTGCTCGTGGATATGCACATCGCGCTCGCGCAGGCGGAGCACATCGGCGACCGCGCGTCGGGCATCCATGGGCACCTGCGTGGAGACCCACACGTGTGCGACATCGCGCTCGACCTGCACCGTGCAGTTCACGGGCTCCAGCGCGCCGTGGGCGAGGTAGGGTACCTCGTATGTCATCTCCGCGACGGTCTTCAGCTGCTTCAGCGCCGCGTCGGGATAGCCCGTCTTGTAAAAGCTATGGACGTTGTCGTCATCGTCATCGAGCGACTTCAGCAACGTATCGCGAATGGCCGCGGTATCGAGTTCCGCGGCGGGGCCCGGATGCCATTCGACCGGCAGCTCGCTCAGCGCGCGCATGGCAATGAATGGATTGGCGGCAATCACGGCGATGCCGGCGGTGCCGCCGTTGTAGCCGTCGATGGGATAGAAACCCTGCACGCCTTCGGTATGGGTGACGGCCGACCTGTCGAATCGCTTCAGCGTGCCGCCGAGCGAGGGGTTCATCATCACGCTCGCGTACAGCATGTCGTCGAACTGCACGTCGATGCCGAACCGCGCGCAGCCGTTCAGCTTGGATTGCGCTTCGCGCGCGAGCCGATTGACGGGCTTGCCGATCAGCGTGAATCGGCCCTCGGTCCTCAATACCGGATCGCGCGGCGGCGTTTCGTCCTTCGCGGCCAGTGCCAGTTCGCCGAAGGTCAGCGAGCGGCCCGAGGTGTCGAAGACCTTGCCATCCTTCGTATCGCATTGGCCGACGGGAACGTCCCAGCGTCTGGCCGCCGCCGCGCACAGCATCGCGCGTGCGGACGCGCCCGCTTCGCGCATCGGCGTCCACAGGTCGGCGATGCTGGTCGAGCCGCCCGTCGCCATCGATCCCGCCAGCGGCGCCACGCGGCGCACCGTGCGTCTGAGTGTGCGGGCCACTACGCCGTTATCGTCGGGCCGGAACGGCAGGCTGGCGGGAAGGATCTCGCGATTGATGTACAGCGAATCGATGGGGGCCTGTATCACGCGGACGCGGGACCAGTCGGCGCCGAGCTCGTCGGCCAGGATCATGGCGGCACCGGTATGGATGCCCTGGCCCATCTCGGCCTTGCACATGACCACGGTGACGTTGTCGTCGGCGTCGATCATGACCCAGCCGTTGAGCGGCACGTCGCCACGCGCGGGTCTGGCGGGCGTGGCCTTGCCGGTCAGCCGGCGGTCCGGAGACCAGACCACCCAGCCGATGGCGAGCGCCACCGCTCCCGTGCTGCCCAGAACGAACGATCTGCGATTCAGCATGACATCGACAAGTCCCGTTGCCCTTGCAGTGACCTATATTAGTCAATGTCACTCCGGGGCGCGAGGAGGATTGTCGATGGCGTCGCGGTCAGCGGGGCAGAGGCAGCCCCAGGTTGCCGCGCAGCGTGTCGGCTTCGTACTCGCGGCGGAATTCGCCGCGTGTCTGCAGGATGGGGACGACCTCGTTCAGAAATTCCTCGAGGCCGCCCGGGAAGTACGCCGGCATGATGTTGAAGCCGTCGGCCGCGCCCGCGCGCACCCAGTCGATCATGTGCTGGGCGACCTGTTCCGCGGTGCCCACGACGATCTGATGGCCACGCGCGCTCGCGCACAGGTGGTAGAGCTGGCGCAGCGTGAGGTTGCGCGCGCGGGCCAGCTTGATCAGCAGCGCACTGCGGCTGTGCACGACGATGTCGGTGGGGAGCGGCGGCAGCGGTTCGTCCAGCGCGTACGCCGACACATCCATGCCCAGCTGCTCGTTGAGGATCGCCAGGGCATTTGACTGGTCAGTGAACGATTGCAGCTGCGCGAGTTTCTCGTGGGCTTCCGCTTCCGTCCGGCCGATAATCGGCATCAGCCCCGGCATGATCAGGCAGTGGCGCGGATCGCGGCCGGCATCGCGGACCTGTGCCTTCAGTCCCTGCGCGAAGGCCTGCGCGGCCTCGAGGTCCTGCTGCGCGGTGAACACGACCTCGGCGTGGCGCGCCGCGAGCGCCTGCCCCGGACCGGACGAGCCGGCCTGGATCAGCACCGGGTGTCCCTGCGGGCTGTTGGTGACGTTGAGCGGCCCCGCTACCGAGAAATGCTTGCCCTCATGGTGGAGCGCATGCATCTTGTTCACGTCGACGTAGATGCCGGCCTGCTTGTCCTGCACGTAGGGATCCTTGTCCCACGAGCGCCACAGGCCTTTCACCACGCTGACATGCTCCTCCGCGATCTCGTAACGCTCGTCGTGATCGGGATGGCGCGAGCGGCTGAAGTTGATCGACCCGTCCGCGAACGTCGTCACGATGTTCCACGCGGCGCGCCCGCGCGACAGCTTGTCCACGGTGGCGAGCGTGCGGGCGAGATTGAACGGCTCGGTGTACGTGGTGGAGGCCGTCGCGGCCAGTCCAATCCGCGTGGTCACCATCGACAGCGCGGCGAGCATGGCGAGCGGATCGGGCCGCGTGATCATCGACGGATGCGAGTCGGGGGTCGTCAGCAGGCGATCGCCGAAGAACACCATATCGAACGTCGCGCGCTCGGCGGCTTGCGTCATGCGGACGACGAGGTCGATGTTTTCGGTGCCGGATTCCGCGTCGGGGTGTCGCCAGCCGGCGGCATGATGGCCTGCGGCGAGCAGGAAGAGACCGAGTTTCATCTGGGGGAATGAAGAAGGTGGGAAGGAAACCGCTCGCCATCTGCGCGGCGAGCGGGCGGTAGTCAAAAACCAGGCGGAACCCCGGCGGGGGACTGGTCAGTTCGCCGCCAGCGCACCGCTGGTGGCAACCCGCGCGGCAATGTCATGCACCTGCCGGATCCGTTGCGACGTCTGTTCCGGCGTCAGGCGTTGCACATCGACCTGCACGCGTGCGAGCGCGGCCCGCGTGTCGGGCTCGTCGAGAATCTCACCGATCAGCTGCCGCAATTTCGCGAGCACCTCGGGCGGCACGCCGCGCGGCGCGGTGATGAAGAACGCGCCGGCGAGCGAATCTTCCCAATCCTTCACGCCCGACTCACGGATCGACGGCACGTTGGGCATGTCGGGTGCGCGGCTGCCGCCAAAATAGGCGAGCGCGCGCAATTTCCCCTGCCGGATAAACTGCGCGCTCAGCGGATCGAACACGATATCCACGTGCCCCGCGACCACATCGGCCACAGCAGGCGCGCTGCCCTTGTATGGCACGTGCCGGATATCGATATTGGCCGTCTGCTTGAGCAGCTCGCCGGCAAGGTGGCCCGGCGTGCCATTGCCGGAGCTGGAGAACGTCAGTTGCCCCGGATGCGCGCGCGCATAGGCAATCAACTGCGGCAGCGTTTGCGCGGGCACATGCGGATTCACCGCGACCGTCGCCAGCGAGTTGCCGATATAGGCCACAGGCACGAGGTCCCGGAACGGATCGAACTTCACGGGCATCAGCTGCGGCGCAATCGCAAGATTGCCAATCGACGTGTTCAGCAACGTATAGCCATCGGGCGCGGCCGCCGCGACGAAGCCCGCGCCGAGCGTGCCGCCCGCACCGGGTTTGTACTCGAGCACGACCGGCTGCCCGGTCTTCTCCGACAACCGCTTGGTGACGATGCGCGCCACATTGTCATTGGTGCCGCCGGGCGTGTAGGGCACGACCCAGGTGATCGGCTTCTGCGGATACACACCCTCCGCATGCGCGGAGACGTTGGCAAGGATGGACAGCGACAGCGTGGCGGCAATCGTAGGGACGAGCAGCGCCGCGCGTCGCGAAAGAATGCGAGCGATGGACATGATGTACGGGCGAGAGGCGAGCCTTGCATCCTACGGCTGCGCGCCTGCATCCCGAACTGACCATTTGGCATGTGAATAGGCGGTTTCGCTATATGGCTCGTGAGCCTGCTCCGCGAATGGACGACAATAGCCCCATGCAGACCCCTCAAGCACACGACACGAACGCGATGACGCAGGCGCAGGAACTGGGCAAGGCCAAGCGCCGCGCCACCGCCCTGTTGCTCGCCGCGGCCGGCATATTCGCCGCCACCCTGTTCATGCCGCATAGCCTGGCCACCGACTGGATACGCGCGGCCGCGGAAGCCGCCATGGTCGGCGGTCTCGCCGACTGGTTCGCCGTGGCCGCGCTGTTCCGCCGTATTCCGATTCCGGGCCTGTCCGGCCACACGAACATCATCATCCGCAAGCGCGACGACATTGCCGATGGCCTCGCGGTGTTCGTGAAAGAGAAATTCCTCGACAAGGATTCGGTCGTCGCGCTGATCGACCGGCATAACCCGGCACAGGCCGTAGCGGACTGGCTCCAGTCCGCCGAGAACACACGCAGGATTGGCGACGCGGTGGCGAAGTTCCTGCGCGGCATGCTGGACCTGCTCGATGAAGATGACATGCGCAAGTTCGCGCGCGATGCCATCAACGCGGTGCTACGCCGCATCGACCTGACGCAGGCCGCGGCGGACGTGCTCGACATGCTCACGCGCGACAACCGCCATCAGGTGCTGCTCAAGGAGTCGATCACGCATCTGGTCGCGCTGCTCAACGAGCCCAACACACGCATGCTCATCGCGGCGCGTATCGTCGAATGGCTCAAGGCCGAGCATCCTGCCAAGGAGAAGGTGCTGCCGACCGAATGGATCGGCAATCGCGGCGCGGACATGATCTCCGCCGCGCTGCTGCGCATTCTCACGCAGGTGGAGCAGGACGACAGCCACGCGCTGCGCAAGAAGTTCGACGAGGTGACGCAGGACCTGATTCGCCGGCTGCGCGACGATGCCGCGTTCCACGCGAAGGCCAACGATATCAAGCGCTATCTGCAGGAACATCCGGCGCTGCACGCGTATATCGGCGAGCTCTGGAACGACTGGCACGAACGGCTCAAGGAAGACCTGACGCGCGAGGACTCGTCCGTCTATCAACGCGTTGTTGCCGCGGGGCAATGGGTCGGCGACGAACTCGCGCGCAACGCATCGCTCCGGCAATCGATCAACCAGCACCTGCGCGACGCCGCGGGGCAAATGGCGCCCGATTTCGCGGACTTCATCACGCGGCATATCAGCGGCACGGTACGCGGCTGGGACGCGCGCGACATGTCGAGGCAGATCGAACTAAACGTCGGCAGGGACCTCCAGTACATCCGCATGAACGGCACGATCGTCGGGGGCCTGATTGGCGCGACGCTATATCTCGTTGCCCAGTTGCCGGGGTGGCTTGCGCAGTAGAAACCGTTGCGCCGATCGTACATTTAAATCTGATGTAAATATTTTTTATATCAGGAGACAGCGGTTATCTCGAACGCCGGAAAATGGCGGTAATGCCATATCCAGCGCGGTTGCACAGCCGTATGCTCTTGCGGGCGTTGAGGACTTGTGAATCAAAACAGACTTGAGCTAGCCAAAAAGTAGGGTGTAAATCTCTTTACACATCCTCTACGCTGCGCCCCATCAGTGTCGTTACAAATGGTTACAGCTGTAGTTGCGCGCGGTACGAAGGGTAGTACGTTGGTGTTTTGCCCCGAGGTTGCAGCGGATTCCCAGCATGTCGCCGTGTGATGCGCCAAGCGACACGCCATGCATCCGGGGTCCCATGAATCGCCTTTGTTACCGCATCGTCTTCAACCACACGCGCGCCATGCCGATGGCCGTGGCGGAGACCGCCAGCAGCACCGGAACGGGCCGGCACAGTGCCGCCCTGGGCAGGGCGCAGCGCGGCACGCTGCCCGGGGCGGCCGTGCATCGCTTCGCGATTTCAACGATCGGGGCTATCCGTCTGGCGGTATGGATCGCCCTCGGGGCCTGCATGGGTTTGTCGACGACGGCAACGGCGCAGATCGTCGCCGACCCGAACGCGGGCGCCAACCGCCCCACGGTCATCGCGACCCCCAACGGCCTGCCGCAGGTCAATATCACCCGTCCCTCCGCCGCGGGCGTCTCAACGAACCACTACAACCAATTCGACGTCAACCGCGGCGGCGCCATCCTCAATAACTCGCCTGGCATCGTCAACACGCAGCAGGCCGGCTTGATCAACGGCAACCCGAACCTGCTGCCGGCGGCTCCGCGCGCATCATCGTCAACCAGGTCAACAGCATGTCCCCAAGCCAGTTGCGCGGCTATGTGGAAGTGGCTGGCCCGGGCGCGCAGGTGGTCATCTCGAACCCGAATGGCATCTTCGTGGACGGCGCGGGCTTTATCAACACGCCGCGCGCGACGCTGACGACCGGCACGCCGATCTACGGCGGCAGCGGCAGCCTCGACGCGTTCCGCGTGACCGGTGGCCAGATCAGTTTCGAGGGCGCGGGCCTTAACGCCGCCAACGTCGACCAGGTGGATGTGATCGCGCGCGCGGTCAGGGCCAACGCGGCGCTCTACGCCAACCGCCTCAACGTGGTGGCCGGGGCCAACCAGGTCAACTACAGCACGCTCGAAGCGAACGCCATCGCGGGCAATGGCCCCGCACCGTCCGCCGGCATCGACGTCAGCCAGCTCGGCGGCATGTACGCCAACAAGATCCTGCTGGCATCCACGGAACTCGGCGTCGGCGTCTCGCTCCGCGGCATCGCGGCCGCGCAGGCCGGCGACATGACGCTGACCGCGCAGGGCAAGCTCGTGCTGGCGGGGCAGACGAGCGCAAGCACCAATCTCTCGGTGTCCGCACGCGATGGCATCGACAACAGCGGCACGACGTACGCCGTCGGTGCAGTAGACGTCCGTACCGAGGGCACGCTCACGAACAGCGGCACGCTGGCCGCGCAGCAGTGGCTCGGCGTCAACGCGCAGAGCGTCGCGTCGACCGGCACACTTGCCGCAGGCATGATGCCCGATGGTGCCACCGCCGGGTCCGCCGACCTCACGGTCAACGCCACGGGCGCCGTCACGGCGACGGGCCGTAATTCCGCCAGCGGCAATGTCACGCTGCGGGGTGGCAGCCTGAACCTTGCGGGTAGCCAGACCGCGGCCAATGGCAACCTGACGCTGTCGGGCGGCGCCATGGACCTGTCCGGCGCAACCGTCCAGACAACTGGCGCACTGACGACCCACGCAGACGCGCTGAGCACGCGCCAGAGCACCGTCTCGGCGACCAGCGTTGCCATCACGGCCCAGTCCCTCGACAACACTTCCGGCCAGATCGAGGGCACGCAACTCGCCATCCAGACGACGGGCGACCTGATCAACCGCGCTGGCTCGCTGAAGCAGACCGGCGCTACCGATACAGCGATCACCGCTGGCGGCGCACTCGACAACACCGGTGGCACCATTGCCGCCAACGCGCGGAATCTGACCATCAACGCGGTGACGCTGACCAACGACGCTGGCCAGATCTCCCACGCCGGCACAGGAACACTCGCGGTCACGACGCGCGGTGCGGCGAGCAACGTGGCCGGCACGATCCAGAGCAACGGCGACCTCACGGCAACGCTCGGCGCGTTCAAAGGCACCGGCGGTACGGTGTCATCGCAGAAGGCCCTTACCGTCACCACAGACGGCCCCCTCGACAACACCAACGCGACGCTCCACGCCGAAACCGGCCTCACACTGAACGCCAATAGCCAGCTCACCAACACCGGCGGCCGCATCGAGTCAGCGAGTGGCACCCTGACGGCAGCCGCCGCGCGCGTCGACAACACCGACGGCCGCATCGCCAACGCAGGCGACGGCCTGACGCAAGTCACCGCGCAACAGGCCATCGTCAACGCCAACACGGGCCTGATCGGCGGCAACGGCGCCATGAAGCTCGACGCCGGCACGACGATCACCAATGCGGGCACCATCACCTCGCGCGGCAACGCAACGCTCAACGCGCAAACGATCGACAACGACACCGGCAGCCTGACCGCCAGCGGCAATCTGCAGCTGACGAGCACGGGCGCCACCACGAACCGCGACGGCGAAATCTCCGCCGCCAGCACCACCATCACCGCCGCGTCTGTCGACAACACCGGCGGCTGGCTCGACGGCGACCGCGTAACGGTCACCGCCACCGGCGATCTCTCGAACCGCGGCGGCACGATCCAGCAATACGGCCAGGGGGCCACGACGCTGTCGGCAGGGGGCACGCTCGACAACACCGGCGGCACTATCGTCGCCAACGGCGCGAGCCTCTCGATCGACGGCAGCAGTGTCGTCAACGACAGCGGCACGGTGTCTCACGCGGGTACAGGCGATCTCTCGGTCACGAGCCGGCAGACGCTTTCCAATGTGAGCGGCGTCATCCAGACCAACGGCAACCTCGCCGCGCAGGCCACCACGCTCGACAATGCGAGCGGTACGCTCTCCGCGCAGGGCAAGACCACCGCCATCACGAGCGGCAACCTGTCGAACCGGCAGGGCAAGGTCTTCGGCAACACCGGCCTCACGCTTGCGAGCGGCGGCAGCATCGACAACACCGCGGGCTCGGCCCAGACCGCCGGCAATCTGTCCGTCGGGGCTACCGGCGCCCTTATCAATACCGATGGCACGCTGGCCGCCAACGGGGCGACGACCACGGCAATCGTCACCGCCACGAGTATCGACAACACGCGTGGCGCGCTCGTCAACGCCGGCGATGGCGCCACGAAGATCACGGCCACCAACGCGCTGACCAACACGTCGGGCAAGATCGGCGCCAACGGCGACATCACGATCGCCGCGCAAACGCTCGCCAATGACACCGGCGCCCAGATCGCCGCCGGGCGCGCGCTCGACCTGCAGATCCGCTCGCAACTCGACAACCGCAATGGCACCCTCTATGGCCAGAGCCTGACGCTGAACCAGAGCGGTGCCACGCTCGACAACGCCAGCGGGCAGGTGCTGGCAGGCAAGGACGTCAGCGTCAACGTCGGATCCGTATCGAACCTCGGCGGCGCGGTCAAGGCGAATCAGGACGTCGCCGTCGCAGGCGCGCTATCGGGCAGTGGCACCATGATCGCCGGCCGCGACCTCACGCTGAACGTCGCGGGCGACTACACCAACGACGCTGCCAATCAAGTCCACGCCAACGGCAACCTGAGCGTCAATGCCACGGGCACCCTGACCAACACCGGCACGCTCGCCTCCGCAGGCGCTGTCACGGTAACAGGCACCAACGTCATCAACGCCAACTCCGCAGACATCAACGCCACGACCACCACGGTCACAGCCACCAACGTTGTCGCCAACGCCGGCCGTATCGAGGGCGATGCCGTCAAGGTCACGGGCCCGACGGTCAGCAATACCGGGACGGTCATCGGCAACAACGTGCAGGTGCAGGGCACGGATATTCTCAACAACGGCCCCTCGGCCCTGATGGCCGCCGTGCAGAACCTGAACCTGTACGCGACCCACTCGGTCCAGAACCTCGATGGTGCGACGCTGTATAGCGCGGGCAACCTGCAGATCGCCCGCGACGGCAACCGTGACGCAAGTACGGGCCTGCTCGTCAACCAGACGAACACGCTTGTCAACCGCTCGGCCAATATCGAGGCCGACGGCGATATCGACATCGCCGCCAATCAGCTCAGCAACACGCGTACGAGCATCGTCACCACGGCCGGCACGCCGACGCAGACCGCGTCGCAGACGCTGACGTTGTGGCAGGCGGGACTCTCGGGCATCGATCTGGCCATCCATACCAGCCTGACGTTCCCCCAGTGGAACTGGAACACCCAGAGCGCGCAGGTCAGCACGCCGCAAACCAACGCGCTGCGCGGCCCGATCACGGTGACCGTCGACAAGGCCGATATCAAGAACCTCGACACGACGAACAAGACGCTGTCGTTCGTGAAGTCTCCCATCGAGGAGTACATCGACCAGATCGCCACCCCGAGTTCCCCGTGCGACCAGACCACGGGCATCTGCACGCGCGAGATCGCTACGCGGCCCACGCAGTATTACCAGTCGATCACAGACAACGGCACGACCTACAGCATCACGCTATGGCCCGACTGGGACCCGAACCTGCACATCCGCCCGGACGAGGTGAAACAGGCTAACTTCGGTCACGACTACAACGAGATCAGCCGTACCACGGTGACGACGACCGCGACGGACCAGCTCGTCAGCGCGACGGACGCGGCGAAGATCCAGGCATCGGGCAGCATCCGCATCAATAGCAACAACGGCAATATCCTGAATCAGTCGTCGACGATGGCGGCCGGTGGCAACCTGATCCGCGTGGCCGCGAACGGGACGATTCAGGACGTTGGCACGGTGCTCCAGCAAACGGTCACGACGCAGGACACCTCCACCTACTACTGGCACCAGCGCACGGGCAGCAGTTCGGACACGCAGGTCGTCGCCTACCCGAGCGCGCCGCAGGCACCCACCACGACGTCGGCGCTCGCCGCAGTGGCCACTGCGAACCAGAACGTCCAGACCACGGCGCAGAACGTGACCGTGGCCTCGGTGAACACCGTCGGCGCCGCGGTGACGGGCGCAACGGTCTCCGGCGGCGGGGCCACCGGTACGCAGGCCGCCGGTGCCACGGGCAATGCAGGGCAGGCCGGCGCAGTCGGGACCAGCACCGTCAAGGGCGTAGTGCAGACGCTGGGCACGCCGCAAGGCGGCATCCCCAACCTCACGCTGCCCACCAACGGCCTCTACCGCTTCCGCACTGCCCCCGGCGACACCTACCTTGTCGCCACGGACCCGCGCTTCACGCAGTACACGAACTTCATCTCGAGCGACTACATGCTGGGCGCGCTCGGTCTCGATCCGCAGAAGACCCAGAAGCGCCTTGGCGACGGCTTCTACGAAGAGAAACTGGTCCGCGACCAGATTACGCAACTGACGGGGAAGACCTTCCTCACGGGCTATACGGACCAGCTGGAGGAGTACAAGACGCTGATGAACAACGGCGTCACGTATGCCAAGGCCTTCGACCTGACCCCGGGCGTCGGTCTCACGGACGAGCAGATGCGCCAGCTCACCACCGATATGGTGTGGATGGTGTCGCAGGATGTCACGCTGCCGGACGGCACCACCCAGTCGGTGCTCGTGCCGAAGGTCTATCTCGCCCAAGGCAACGGCGTTGACCTGAACAGCACCGGCGCATTGGTCGCGGGCAATACGGTGTCGATCGATGCAACCGGCACCGTGGACAACAGCGGCTCGATTGTCGGCAACCTTGCCACGCAGATCGTCGGTACTGACATCGTCAACCGGGGCAGCATCGGCAGCAGCGGCACGACCGTCGTCAGCGCCACGCAGGACGTCCGCAACCTGGGCGGCCGCATCGGCGGCCAGGATGTCGTCGTGGCGGCGGGCCGCGACATCGTCAACCAGTCGCAGACGATCACCAATACCACGACGATGGCCAACGGCAACACGGCCAGCGCCACGGGCATTGGCGCGGTGGCCACCATCGAAGGCACGGGCAACGTCGCCATGCTGGCCGGCCGCGACATCACGATCGCTGGCGGTACGGTGGATGCCGGCAACAACGCGATGCTGGCTGCGGGCCGTGACCTGAACATCGGGACGGTACAACTCGGCACGACGCAGGATGCGACCGCGCATGGCGGGAAGGATTATCTGCGCGAAGAGACCACCGTGAATGCCGGCAGCACGGTGAAGACCGACGGCAGCATGACCGCGGTGGCGGGACGTGATGCGACGCTGACGGGCTCGGCCATCGACGCTGGTGGCGACGCCGCGCTGGTGGCCGGCCGCAACACGACCGTAACCGCCGCCATGGACACGCACACGCAGGCCGCCGGTGCGATGAGCAACAAGGCCTCCCAGTTCACGCAATCCGCGTACGACGAAAGCACCCGCGCCGCCACCATCGACGCGGGCGGCAATGTCACGCTTGGCGCGGGGCAGACCGCCGTTGTCAATCAGATCCTGCAGGGCAACGGCATTGCTGCCGCGCAGTCCGACGGCACTGGCAATGTGGCGATCCTCGGCTCGGGCGTGTCGAGCACGGACGGCGCCGTCAAGCTGGTTGCCACCGGCGACGTGACCATCGGTACGGTGACCGAACAACATCGCAGCGACAGCTGGTCCCATACCGAAAGCTCGGGCTTCATGTCGAAGAAGGAAACGACAACGACATCGAGCACGCGCGACAGCGTGGCGGTCGGCTCGGTCGTGTCGGGCGACACCATCACCGGCAGCGCTGGCCGCGATATGACCATCGCCGGCTCGACCGTCGCCGGCACGCACGACCTCAGCCTCGAAGCGGGTCGCAACCTGACCATCACCACGGCTGAAAGCACTAGCGAAAGCCAGACGTATTCCCATACGAAGGCCACCGGCTTCGGTGCCACCGGCGGCGGTCTGTCCTACGGCATGCGCGACCAGAAGGACACGACGCATGACAGCTCGGTCACACAGACCGGCAGCCTCGTCGGCAGCACCGACGGCAGCGTCAGCCTGAAAGCAGGCAGCACGCTGCAGATCACCGGCAGTCAGGTCATCGCGGCGAAGGACCTGACCGGCGTGGGCGCCGATGTCATCATCGAGGCCGCCAAAGGCAGCGAGCACCACGACGAGACCCATGAGATCAAGCAGACGGGCTTCACGCTCGGTGTGAGCGGCGGGGCCATCGGCGCGGCGATCAATGCCGGCCAGAAGATCAACGCGAGCACGAAGAGCGAAGATGGGCGCGCGTCGGCGTTGTGGGGCATCGCAGCAGGTCGGGACGCCTATGACGCGGCCGCTGGTGCAGGCGCCGCCTATGACGCCCTGAAAGCGGGAGAGGGACCGCAGGGCGCGGCCATCACGCTGTCCTTCGGCACCAGCCAGAGCAAGAACACGCTCACGCAGGACAGTACGACCCATACGGGATCGAATATTCAGGCGGGCGGCACCGCCACGTTCATCGCAACGGGCGTGGATGCCGACGGCAACAAGACCGCCGGCAACCTGAACATCGTCGGCTCCGACGTCTCGGCCACCAAAGTGGGTCTAGGCGCCAAGGGCGACGTCAATATCGTCTCGGCCACCGACACCTACGAAACCCATTCCACGAACAAGTCGAGCGGCGGCAGCATCGGCGTCTCCTACGGCGCGCAGGGTTTCGGCGTGTCGGTGTCCGGCCAGATGAGCAAGGGCAACAGCGACACGGTCGGCACCACGCAGGTGAACAGCCACGTGACCGGCAGCGAGTCGGTCACGATCGTATCGGGCAACGACACCAATATCCTCGGCGGCGTGGTCAGCGGCGGCAAGGTGTCGGCCGATATCGGCGGCAACCTGAACATCGCAAGTCGTCAGGATACGGAAGTCAGTCATGCGGAGCAGAAGAGCATGGGCGGCGGCCTGAGCATCAGCCAGGGCGGCGCGGGTGGTTCTTTCTCGGCGTCAAAAGGCAAGGCCGACAGCAACTACGCCAACGTGACGGAACAATCCGGCATCCGCGCGGGCGACGATGGGTTCGATCTCAACGTCAAGGGCAACACGGACCTCAAGGGCGCCATCATTGCGAGCACGGCCGACGAGGACAAGAACAAGCTGACGACCGGCACGCTTACCTGGAGCGATATCGAGAACAAGTCGGACTACAGCGGCACGTCGATGGGTCTGACAGGAGGGCTCACCTTCGGGCAGAAGGTCATCGACAAGAAGTCGGGCCAGACGGCAGGGAACAACACGGGCGGTGTGAGCCCATTCATCCCGCAAAGCGAAAGCGGCAGCCAGAGCGGCGTCAGCCAGGCGGGCATCGCGGCCGGCACGATTACCATCACCGATCAGGCCAACCAGAATCAGGATGTGGCGACACTGAACCGTGACCTGAGCAATACCAACACCACGGTCGGCAAGGGTCCGGACCTCAACAACGTGCTGGGCAAGCAGGCCGACATGATGGCGGCGGCGCAGGCGGCAGGGGAGGCGGTTGGGAGGACGGTCGGGGATATTGCGGATGCGAAGCGCAAGGAAGCGACCGACGCGCAAAAGGCCGCGCAGATCGCTTACGACGCGAATCCGTCCGAAGAGAACCGCGCAACGCTCGATCAAGCCAAGGCAGACGTCGAAGGCTGGAAGGAAGGCGGCGCCTACCGCGCAGCCCTCCACGCCGCCGGCGGCGCCATGATCGCCGCCCTCGGCGGCGGCAACGCCCTCGCCGGCGCGACAGGCGCGGGCCTGTCATCGCTCGCGGCAGAACAGCTCGCCGCGCTGGGCAAAGCCGTGGCGGACAGCGCCAACACCGGTAACAAGGATCTGGACAAGGCCATCGGCAACCTGGCGGCGAACCTCGCGGCGGGAGGCATCGGTGCTGTTGCTGGCGGTGGCTCAGGTGCAGCGACTGCGGCGAATGCGGATCGGTTTAATCGGCAGTTGCATCCGGATGAGAAGGCGCTGGCGAAGCGGATGGCGGAGAACAGCGGAGGCCTCTACACCGTCGAACAAATCGAAGCCCAGATGCGATTGTCTAGTTTGGTAGACATGAACGGGAACGTACTGGAGTCCGGCAATCGAGACGTGATTGATGCGGCGACATCCAAACCAACAGACGGTAGCGTGGAATGGACGTCGCTTGCAGGGACTACCCGCATTCAAGAGGTCCAAGCGAAGCCGGACACCGCAATCATGGCGTACATTCAATCGCAACAGAAAGCTATCCTCGGTGATATTCCTTATGAACATCGCCAGGACTACAGCAGCGTGCCGCGTTTCACTAGTTCTCCGGGGGCGCTTCCGACATCAAGGTGTGGCGCGGGACAAGCCGATTGCGTGGCGGGAGTTCCGCCCCCTACACTGATAAGGAGATACAGCAGCGTGCGACTGATGTGGCGAACATCGCAAGTTCTCTAAGTACGCAAACGGGGCGTGCCAGCGCTATCGCCGCAGCGGTGGGAGCAACGAATCCCACGGTCGCGATTCCGGCGGATGCAATATCGCTCTTTTTCGGAGGCGCGAGTTGGGCGCTAGGCGGTCTTGAGCAGCTTGCTCGGCCTGACGTTGGGCAGTACGTGGGTGAGAGTGTCCTTGGTGCTGAGATCGGAGCGCTGAGTGTCAAAGTGCCGGTTGCGGGACCATTTCTGAACGAATTTGGCGAAACCATTAAAGGTACAGTCTCGATGGATGAAATCAAGCGGCAAATGAATCAGCTCTGGCGGAAGATTATAAATGGGGCGGAGAAATGAATCGATTTTTTAAGAATGGAAATTTTACGGGGCTAGCGCAATCGTTGATGTGCGTCATTGGTTTTTTAATGATATGCGGTGTTCTATGGATTCAAGTCCGGTCGCGATGGCTAGCTTTCACTCTCCTTATAACTGGATTCTTACTGACGTTGGTGGGATTTTTTTCCGCGCGTGCACAGCTGTCCGGGCTATGGGTTTTCGGAGAGCCAGATTGGAAAAAGGCCAAGCGGACATATCAGGATAATAATGAAAAGACGCAGAAAGCACCCGCAGCAAACTCCGGTAAAGATAAAGGCTGATGTCGAAACGTTCTGAGGCTCAAAGAGGGAAAGGTGTTATCGCAACGCCTGGAACGTGGGAAGCCACATTGCGCAGCTTTTGTTCGATTTTGCTTTCGACTGTTTTTATTATTGTTTTAATATGTATAGGATATTCGTTCAAGTCGAATCCGTCTCTTGCAGAGACAAGATCGGCTCGTCAGATGATGCGGCATGACATGGACATCATCCGCAGTGAAAATGTAAATATTCTCGATTTTGATGATGACAAAAAAACAAAAATAAGCAGCGCTACGCTAAGGCTTACGGTTTCGTCCGATGCATGGTCTGCAGTTTTGATGAAAAAATATAAGGAAACATTGGATTCGTTGGGGTGGATAACATCGAAGGATTATGACGATAAAATATTCTTATGTAAGGGTGGTGCCTCTGCTCTCATCATGCTTGATGACGATACGCGCAATGGATACCTGTACATGACGTATCCATCCGAGCGCCGTGCGGCATGCGCGGATTAGGTGGGCGCCGAAAATATATCGGGCTTGAACTGGATCAATTGGATACGGTGACAATAGATCGTGGGAGAGAAGAAGTTGGGTCGATCTTTTAGAAATGGGAATTCGCGCGCGCACAGCTTTCTGGTCTATGGGTTTTAGGAGAGCCAGATTGGAAAAAAGGCCAAGCTAACATATCAAAATAAAAATGAATTGGATCAAAATCTTATGCGCATTGAAGATCTGCATCGTGGTTGGCGGTGCTGCGTCCAGTTGGGGCGATTTTTTGGGGGATGGTTTTCGCTGGAGTAGCGCAAAAAATAGTTGGATTCGATGAGCGAGAAAGCATGATATTGGTATTTTGTCCAACGGCTGTTTTGGTAGGAATTTACTTGCTGATTTACCTTCCGTCGCCGTTGAGAAAGGCCGGAATATTGGGTTGTCCTCTTCGCGAAATGGGATCTTGGTGGAGGAATGGTTGAGGTGGCTCTGCCAGTTTCCCAAAAATTGAAGAGTAAAAGATTTCGACAATCATTCTCATCCTTAAATTTTTCTGGATTGGCTGGTGAAGCAGCATTGGGCGCTTCGTCAATCTTTAGCCCCACTCTGAATCCCGGCCTCGCTGGAGGGTTGGCAGCTGCATCTGCGGTAATCGGACCTGGCCTTCAATACGCTGCTCGGGGACCGGTCGGAGTGTTTGCGAACCTACTGATCCAAATGAATGCAGGCCCCTTGCAAGCCGGGATAGAGAGTCGTCTTAAGGAACGGAAATGAGTTCGTCAGATAATCGTAAGAAAATATTCAAGCGCCTTATTGTGGGCTATCTCAGTCTGACGTATCTCGTTCTTGTGGCGGCAGGCTTCTCCTTGGCTCAGGGGGCCGGGTGGAGGCCGCTTATTGCGGGCTTGCCAGTTTTTCTCACATTCTTCGTGGCTATTACCTACTACTTCGTAAAGGATTTGCGAGCGCAGAAGCGGCGAGATCGTGGCGAATTGGAACCGCCTACGCGGAGGGGACCATGGGAAGAGGAATAAAGTAGGTGTTTTTGTGTTATTGGAATGTAATCGATGTAGACATTAAGACTCCCTTGATTACGGGTTTTCGGAGAGCCAGAGCGGAAAAAGGCTAAGCGAACATATCAGGATGATGCTGAAACGAAGCAGGAAGCACTCGTAGCGAAGTCCGACGAAGATAAAGGCTGATGTCGAAACGTTTTGATGCTGGCGTTAGTAGCGCCGCGGTTCGGTCACTGTTGCATATTCCTATATGTCTCACAATCGCTTCCCCCTCGCGTCCGCAACGACGATTGCGGTCATCCTCTACGCATCCAACGCGATCGCTCAGGTTCCCCAACCTCCCAGTCAATCCGCCGCCCTAACCAACGCCGAACAAGACCAACGCACGCGCCAACAACAAGAATCCCGCGAGCGCGCCGCCGCGATCAATGCCCCCGCAGTCCGCGGCGAGGCCATCGCGCGCGCTGAGTTTCCTGCGTTGCCACAGGAAGCCCCCTGCTTCCGCATCACGCAGTTCCAGCTCGAAGTCCCGAAAGACCTCCCGCCTGCCCTGCAGGCCATCGGCGCTTCGGCATTGCCCATGGACCCTTTTGCTTTCGCCCAGCAATGGCTGACGCCCTACGCAGGCGAATGCATCGGCAAGCAGGGCGAAAAATGAGAGCTATATCTAGCGCGGAAGCATCTCTTCTGAAATTCCTTTGCGGCATCGCCGAGCGAGTTGACCTTCCCGACAACTTAGAAGGCCTAATGGTGCAGAGTCTGGGCGATGGAGGGATGGGAAGTTTTCGGTTGGTAGCCGAGGTGCCTCCCGATTATCAGAGCAGCACATATAAAGAAATGGTCTCGACTGCGCAATCATTCGACTCGGATGGGGTGCTCGTCTTGGCTACGCTCTTCGTCGATAGGGAACATATTCCGTGCGAAATAGACATATGGAAAGTGGATTTTACATCCTTAAGATCTTTTCCAGTGAATTGGGATATTGCTGACATTCCTAGATTGCCGGGGAGTGGTCAAATGTAATGGATATGTGGAGTTTTTTCGAGGGTTTGTATTAACTTATTGTTCTATTTTATATTGGTTAAATAGGATGTGAGTTATCGCGGTTGATGAATTGTCAGGCGAGATTTAGTACGGCAGACTTACAATCAACTAGTGACTTCCAACGTTGCAAAAGATCCGATTGGCACCACGGTAGCAGGAATTGGCATGATTGGGCTTGGGTGCTTGACTGGCGGTAGTGTAACCGCCGTGGGCATGAAGCTATTTGGTGCCGGGGTTGGTGCTGCTGCAAACTATGCGTATCAGTCCGGAGCGACGGACTGGAAAGATGTCGCCATCGCTGGGACAACCGGGTTCATTACGACTGGATCTGGATTCGGTTCTTCACTAGTCGCTAATACGGGAGGATCTCTTTTCGGATCGGCCATAAAAGGAGAGAATCCAATAAGCGGTATGGCAGGAGCCGCTTTGAGTACAGGTGTTGGATATGGCGTGGGAAAAGCTATCGAAACGTCTATAGGGAAAATTGTTTCTCCAAGAGGATGGTGGTCTCCAGATTGGATAGCCTTGGATTATGGCGTATCTAAGTGGAATGCGCCGAGCGTTTGGCCTGGCGCCGTAGCCGGCGTAGCATCAGCATGGGTGCAAGAACCCGTTAGTAACGGGGTGAAAGATCAAGTCCAAGGGATGCAAAAATGAGAGTTGTGCGCACGCTGTCTATGCGTCAGGCCTTATTGATTGTTTTGGTTTTTACAGTGATGATCAGCGCCATGCTCGTAATCATAGATTTGACTATTATTCCGTTAATAAAAGAAGCGACTCAAAATTATGTCTTGAGAAAATGGTGTGGATTTATTAACGAGTGCGGCGGTGGATCTATGGCGACGTTGATTGATTATGTGCGTAGCGGCGATCTTTGGCGTAATACAGTTGATTTTGATGCGTTTTGGCTGCGGTTTAAAAAGGCGGTAGCTTTTGGGTTTATGCTTGGTGTAAGTTGGATATTTATTTTTATTTTCAAAAAATAAATCGCTGAAAACACCGCGGTTCGGTCAAAAGTGCATCGCCATATATGTCTCAATGTCCTTTCTCCCTCGCGTCTGCTAATTCGGATGGAATCGCAGTCAGTGCAAGCAAGGGCGCCAAATGATCGTGCTTGCTAACGGGGATGAACTTCTTCAGGTAATAGAAAAATTTTGTACGTTGGAGTGGAGGAAATTCCAGCCACGGATCGTGTTTGTAAAGTTAAAGCGTGATGAATCCATCAGAGAGGATCACTCGACCTCGGCGCCCTTCACTTCTTTTAGAGTGACGTCGGGAGAAGATTTGCTAATCAAGCGTTTGCGAACAGCTCTGCAGGCGTATGAGGGGGGCATTAAATGGAGTATCACCGGACATGACCGTCATTCGCTTCCAGGTACCAACTGGATTATTCAGCCCGTGTTCGTAGACGAAATGCAATCCGTGGCTGAAGCGAGCGGTACATCGGACGTGAGGAGCTACATTGCACAGCGCTTCCCCGATTTTGCCTTGGCTGCTTATGCGGATCTCTGCCTTCTGGCAGAGCACGTCGATGAATTTCTGGCGAAACAGTAAGCCGCCGGCGGCGGAGACTTTGAAGCTCGGCAGGGCTTAAGGTGCCTCTGCGGAAGCGTTTATGGCAGGAGGGTTAGAACGATGGTCTTTGTTTTTAATCCTCGATGCATGCGTTAAGAAATTCGATTGCGAAAATAAGGTGAAAATAGACGTGAACAATTATTCGTGGGGGCGATTTTTTAGAAATGGAAATTTCACTGGCCTATCGCAAGCACTTATGTGTGTCATAGGATTTTCTATGATATTTGGTGTTTTATGGTTTCAAGTCAGGCCGCGATGGTTGGTTATGACTTCTATTGTAACTGGATTATTTCTGATGTCAGTTGGCTGTTTTTCTGCGCGTGCTCAGCTGTCGGGACTATGGGTGTTCGGAGAGCCAGATTGGAAAAAAGCCAAGCGAACATATCAGGATAATAATGAAAAGACGCAGAAAGCATCTGCAGCAAAGTCCGGTAAAGATAAAGGCTGATGTCGAAACGTCCTGAGGCTCAAATAGGGAAAGGCGTTAGTGCAACGCCTGGAACGTGGGAAGCCACATTGCGCAGCTTTTGTTCGATTTTGCTTTCGACTGTTTTTATTATTGTTTTAATATGTATAGGATATTCGTTCAAGTCGAATCCGTCTCTTGCAGAGACAAGATCTGCTCGTCAGATGATGCGGCATGACATGGATATCATCCGCAGTGAAAATGTAAAGATTCTCGATTTTGATGATGACAAGAAAACAAAAATAAGCAGCGCTACGCTAAGGCTTACGGTTTCGTCCGATGCATGGTCTGCAGTTTTGATGAAGAAATATAAGGAGACATTGAATTCGTTGGGGTGGATAACATCGAAGGATTATGGCGAAAAAATATTCTTATGTAAGGGTGGTGCCTCTGCTCTCATCATGCTTGATGACGATACGCGCAATGGATACCTGTACATGACGTATCCATCCGAGCGGCGCGCGGCATGCGTGGATTAGGTGGGCGCCGAAAATATATCGGGCCTGAACTGGACCAATTGGATACGGTGACAATAAATCGTGGGGGAGAAGAAGTTGGGCCGATTTTTTAGAAATGGAAATTTCACTACTCTGTCGCAGACGCTTACGTATGTCATCGGATTTTCCATGTTCTTTGCTGCTGCATGGATTGATGTTAGGCCGCGATGGTTGGGGATTGTTTTGTTTTTGGTTGGATTTTTGCTAATGTCAGTAGGATATTTTTCCGCGCGTGCACAGCTGTCTGGCCTATGGGTTTTCGGAGAGCCAGATTGGAAAAAAGCCAAGCGAACATATCAGGATAATAATGAAAAGACGCAGGCCGCACCCGCAGCAAGGCCCGATGAAGATAAAGGCTGATGCTCAAAGAAGGAAGGGTCCTGCTTCGGGCGCATGCTAATCCCATATAAACGAGAAAGAAGATCCGTGGACAACACCGCGGCTCGGTCATTGGTGCATCATCTTTTATGTCTCACAATCAATCTCCCTTCGCAATGGCGATTGCGATTGCGGCGACCCTCTACGTATCCAATGGAAACACCCAAGGTCTACCGCCCCCCAGTCAATCCGCCGCATTGACCAACGCCGAACAAGACCAACGCACGCGCCAACAACAAGAATCGCGCGAACGTGCTGCCGCCATCAACGCGCCCGCAGTCCGCGGCGAGGCCATCGCGCGCGCTGAGTACCCTGCGTTGCAAAATGAAGCCCCATGCTTCCGCATCACGCAGTTCCAGCTCGAAGTCCCGAAAGATCTTCCCCCTGCCATGCAGGCCATCGGCGCCTCCTCGCTGCCCATGGACCCGTTCGCCTTCGCCCAGCAATGGCTATCCCACTACGAAGGCCAATGCATCGGCAAGCAGGGCGTTGAAACGCTGGTAAAGGGCCTGTCGCAGACCATCCTGTCAAAAGGCTACGTCACCACCCGCGTCCTGATTCCGACTCAGGATCTATCGTCAGGCACGCTGATCCTGTCCCTGATCCCCGGCGTCATCGGTGACATTCGCTTCAGCGACCCCGACCTCTGGGGTACATGGAAGAGCGCGTTTCCCACCGCCCCGGGCGAACTGCTGAACCTCCGCGATCTCGAGCAAGGGCTCGAGCAGATGAAGCGCGTGGCGAGTCAGGACGTCGGCATGCAGATTGTCCCAACCGCTGTGCCCGGCCGCAGCGATGTCGTGATTGCGGTCAAACGCAACAAGCCATGGACCGTCGTAGCGTCGGTAGACAACTCTGGTTCCAGGTCCACTGGCAAATGGCAGGGCAATGTGAGCGTTGGCATCGATAACCCGCTGGGCCTGAGCGACATTTTCAACATCGGCTACAACCAGGACCTGATGTTCAGCAACAAGGAGCACGGCACGCGCGGATGGAACGGGTTCTATTCGGTGCCATGGGGCTACTGGACCGCAACGCTGTCGGCATACAGCAGCAACTACTTCCAGCAGATCGCGGGCGTGAACACGACGTTTGTGTCGAGCGGCAAGTCGGAGAACGTTGACCTGAAACTGCATCGGGTCCTGAGCCGCAGTCAGAACGACATCTTCGGGATGCAAGTCAAGCTGACGCGCCGTTTCGGCAAGAGCTACATCGAAGACACCGAAATCCCGCAGCAGCACCGCAACAACACGATCGTCGAAGTTGGCGTGACGGACCGCCATTACTTCGGTCAATCGCAACTGGACGCGACGCTAGCGTTCCGTCAAGGCATCGGCGCGCTCGGGGCGCAGGATGATGCATTGGCGTCGGATGGCGGCCCCACATGGCGCTACCGGATGATGGTGCTCGACGCCAACCTGTCGGTCCCCTTCAAGGTCGCCGAGCAGGCATTGCGATACGTGACCACCGTAAGAGGCCAGTTCACCAACGACCGCCTCTACTACATCGACGACCTGACAATCGGCAGCCGCTATACCGTGCGAGGTTTCGACGGAGAAAGCCAGTTGGCGGGCGAGAAAGGGTTCTACTGGCGCAACGAACTACAGGCGCCTCTGGGCGCAAGCAACCAGGCCGTGTACGTCGGCGTGGACTACGGCCGTGTCTATGGCCCCTCCACCGAGGCACTGATCGGCACGCAACTCGCGGGCGCGGTCATTGGCCTGCGCGGCGGTATGGGTTCGGCAAAGTTTGGCGGGGTGTCATACGACGTGTTCCTCGGCACGCCGGTGTACAAGCCAGAGCAGTTCCACACAGCGTCGGTGACGGCAGGATTGCAGGTTGTTTATCAGTACTGAGCAAGACGAACACCGCGGTCGGCAAGCGGCGCCGCAGCGACTGAAATGGGCTTTTAAAATATTTTCCCGGGCCCCATTTGTAAGTTCATAAATCAGGTGACGCAGGTCGCCCCCGGATCAGTTCAGGTCGTTATCAATAAAATGGATGAAATTTCTAAAAAACGAAAAACTGTGTATAAAAGATTTGCGATTGGATATATATGTCTGCTGTGTCTTCCGCTTATGTTCTTAGTCGTTTCGTTGACGAAGGGCGCAGGATGGAAGCCAATTATCGGCGGTCTCCCCGTTTACGTAACAATATTCGTGGGTATAACTTACCAATTGATCAAGGAACTTCGTTCCATTTCCCGTGAAGAGAGAGGGGAGCCCCCCGCTCCACCTAAGCGAGGGCCATGGGAAGAAGAATAAGTATAAACGGTGAAACGCCTGTGTGGGCTGTTACGGCGCGGCGCTCGGTCAGGCCGAAGAGTATCGGGAGCGCACCATTGCGGGGGCTTGCTGCTATCTCGTTGCTCTCCCCAGCGATGAACACTGGCGCCCATCGTTGGACGAAGGCTTCTCTGGAGATTGGCGTGTCGACTTCGGGCTTATTTCGGCTATCGCTGAGCACGGCGGCATCCTCATGCGTCGCGTCGGATTTTTTGATGACGCGGAAATCGGGCTGGAAGGGATAGCTGATGCGGCAGTGCTGGCGAGCTTAGACCTCTCGCCAGGCATCAACCATTCGTGATATGGCGGACAAGGACAGCTCCCCGCAATGTGATCTTTATCAAATGTGACAGGCCGGGGCACTGGAAATTTTCGTCCCGTCTCCGGTTCACATTCATAGGCAGTTGCCAAGGCCGGAATCGCTTCCACTCGCGATCCCATGCCCAGCCATCACGACCGTGCCACGCAGCAGCCTGCCGCCGCGCAGAACGTCCTCATCGTGCGAACTTCCTCGATGGGGGACCTCGTTCACACACTCCCCGCGATCACCGAACTCAAGGCGCATCACCCGCATCTGCGCATCAGCTGGCTGACCGAGGCGGCGTTTGCGGATATCCCGGCGCTTCATCCCGGGATCAGCGAGGTCATTCCCATTGCATGGCGCCAGTGGCGAAGGCAGTTGCTGCATCGCCGTGGCCCCCATACCTGCATCAAGGACGCGGCCGCGCTCATGGGCCACGCCGCCGCGGTCATCGGCGTGGACACCGGCCTCACACATCTGGCCAACGCGCTGAACGTGCCGCTGGTCGCCCTCTACACGGACACCGACCCGGCGCAAACGGGCGTGGTGGAGTCCCCCCGCGCGATGAACCTCGGCAATGTCGCACAGTGCCCAACGGTCGACAACGTATGGCACGCCCTCCGCACGGTGCAGGGCGAATGGCATGACGCGTGAAATGCATGACCATGCTGGAACGGGTCGTTGACCGACTCCGCACCGTCGGGTTCGTGATCGTGGTTTTGCTAACGCTACTCTGGTCCCACCCTCGCGCCGAGTTCGACGACGACACGGTCTGACGGCTGCACATGGGCATTCCACACTTCACGCCCCCATGAAGCATCCCGCGGCTCCGCGTGTCATCATTCCCTGCATCCGCTGACACCACACCCATACCCATAACAACAAGGAGCCCCCATGATCGCCGTCATCTTCGAAGTCCAGCCCGCCGAGGGCAGGCAGAATGCCTACCTCGACATCGCCGCCACCCTCAAGCCAATACTGGAAACCATCGACGGGTTTATTTCCGTCGAGCGGTTCCAGAGTCTGACCACCCCCGGCAAGATCCTCTCGCTGTCGTTCTTCCGTGACGAGCAGGCGGTCATGGCGCGGCGGAATACGTTCGAGCATCGCCGGGCGCAGGAGGCCGGGCGGGGTGGGGTGTTTGCCGGCTATCGCCTGCGCGTGGCGCAGGTGCTGCGCGACTACGGCATGGACGAGCGCGACCAGGCGCCGGCCGATAGCCGTGCCGTTCACGATCGCTAATCCGGAACGCATACCAGCATGTCGATCGAACTCTACGTCTTTATCGCGTTCACGTTTCTGCTTGCCGGCTTCGTCAAGGGCGTCGTCGGGCTGGGCCTGCCGACCGTTGCCGTCGGCCTGCTGGGCCTGACCATGCCGCCCGCGCAGGCGGCCGCGCTGCTTGTCGCGCCATCGATGGTCACGAATATCGTGCAGCTGTTCAGCGGCCCGCGCTTCGGCCAGCTGGTGCGACGCCTGTGGCCGATGCTCCTGATGATCTGCGCGGGTACCGTCGCCTGCGCCGCGCTCGTGCCCGCGAAAATGATGGCCAACGCCACGCCCGCACTCGGTGTCGCGCTGGTGCTATATGCGCTGATGGGCCTTGCCGCGGTCAAGCTCGTCGTGCCGCCGCACGCCGAGCGCTGGCTCGCGCCGATCGTCGGCTTCGTGACGGGCGCCATCACCGCGGTGACCGGCGTGTTCGTGATTCCCGCTGTGCCGTATCTGCAGGGCCTTGGGCTGGACAAGGAAAGCCTCATCCAGGCACTCGGCCTGTCGTTCTCGATCTCCACCATCGCGCTGGCCATCGGCCTGGCCATGAACGGCGAGCTGCTGCACACTCCGGTGCTCTGGACCTCGGCCCTCGCGCTGGTGCCCGCGCTCGGCGGGATGTTCATCGGCCAATGGCTGCGCCACCGCATCAGCGCGGAACGCTTCCGCAAGCTGTTTTTCTCGGGTCTGCTGATTCTGGGTGCGGAACTCGCATTGCGCGGCGTTTTCTGACGACAGACGCCGCAAATAGCTGACACATTGCTGCCGCAAACTAGTGCACGATCATGGATTGGCGGATCGGCAACCGTGACGGGCACGGCAAGGGAGGCGAGTCGGCATGAAGCGGCGCACAGGCAGCACCAAACTGTGGACCACGCTGGGCAAGCAGGCCGCGCGCAGTGCGCGGCGGCTGCAACGCAGCGTCACGGATTCGGTCCTGCGCACAGCGCGGCAGCAAAGCACCGCCGTCGGCAAGGCGGTAGGCAACGCCACGCGCCAGGCCCTGTCCGGCGTGGCCACGCCCGCGCGCCCGCCCGTCACCCGCAAGGACGGCACCGGCGGCATCTGGGAAGAAGGGCTATGGGGCCTGGGTTTCGGCCTCGGCCACACGCAGCGCCGCTATCGCCTATATGTCCCCCCCGGCGTCAGCGCCGCGCGCCCGGCGCCGCTGCTGGTCCTGCTGCACGGTTGCGGACAGGATGCCGCCAGCTTTGCGGCCAGCACCCGCGTCGCCACGATCGCGCGCGATGCGCGATGGATCGTGCTGATGCCCGAACAGTCGGTGCAAGCCAACGCGCAGCGTTGCTGGCAGTGGTTCACGCCCGCCACGCGCGGCGCGGCGGAAGCGGACCTGCTGATGTCCATGATCGACCATATCTGCCGCCGCTATGCGGTGCTGGCGGATCGTGTCTGCGCGATGGGCCTCTCCGCCGGCGGCGCCATGGCCATGATGCTGGGCCTGCGTCATCCCGAACGCTTTGCCGCCATCGGCTCGCACTCGGGCGCGGCGCCATACAGCGCGACCAACGCGGCACAGGCCGCGCGCGCGATGCGGGGCGAGCGCGTGGCCGATGCGGGCGCCGCGAAGTTCGCGCTGGCCGGCCGTCGTCCGCCGCCACTGGTGTTACTGTATGGCGACGAAGATCCCGTCGTCACGTATGACAGCGCAACGGGCGCGGCGGCGCTATGGCTGGAGTTGATGCCTGCGGAAGCGGGCACGGCGACGGCAATGCCCGTCAAGCGCATCCGGCGCGGCGCGCGTCGCGCGATAGAGGTGTTCGACTGGCAGGCGCGCGGTGGAGAAGTGCCCGACGGACAGGCCCGCGCTTCGGCGTCGCATCCGTTCCTGCGGCTCGTCAAGGTGGAAGGGCTCCGCCATGCATGGAGCGGCGGAGCGCCCGGACAGGCATTCTCCGATCCGACCGGACCGGACGCCCTCAAGATCGCGCTGCGTTTTTTCTCGGTCAATGGACGCGGTGCCGTATGAACATCAGGTCGTGCCGACGGGCTCGAACACGACATCCTCGGCAGGGCACGCCACGCAGGGCAGGATATAGCCGTCTTCCTTCTCGTCGAGACTGAGCCCCGGCCACTCGATCCGGTACCGCACGCTACCTGAATGCAGCTTGCTGAGGCAGGCACGGCAGGTGCCATTGCGGCACGAGCTCGGCAGGCGCACGCCATCGAGCAGGGCGGCTTCCAGCAGGCTCAGGTCGGCCGGCGCCTCGAACGTCGTCCCGGCGGGCAGCACCGTGGCGTGGAACGTGCGATCGTCAGACATTGTCACTATTGTTGTCCGCCGCATCGTTGTCCGCCGCATCGTCGGGAAAACGCGCACGCCCATGCGTGGCATCGCGCAACGCGTCGATGGCCTGCGCGCGCATCGCCGCGGGTAACTTGATATCGAGCCGCGCCAGCGCGCCATACGCGGTATCCGCGAGCGAACATCCCTGCGCGGCCGACTGCTCGAGCCACCGGCGCACGCGCGGCTCGTCGGCATAGTCGACCTCGATGGCCAGCGTGGCGTACGCAATGCGCTCGATCCGTTCTGCCTGCTTCAGCGCCGCGGCAATCGCATCGGTATAGGCGCGCACGAGCCCGCCCGCACCGAGCTTCACCCCACCGTAATAGCGCACCACGGTCGCCAGCACGCCGTCGAGGTCATGGTGACGCAGCACTTCGAGAATCGGCCGCCCGGCGGTACCCGATGGTTCGCCGTCATCGGACATGCCCGACTGGCCACCGGCCAGCAGTGCCCAGCAGACATGCGTCGCGGTGGGATGCTCGGCGCGCAGCCGCCCGATCTCCGCCATGGCGGCATCGCGATCGGCGACCGATATGGCCTGGGCGATAAATCGGCTCTTGCGGATTTCGATATCCGCATGCACCGCGGAGGCAAGCGTATAGGTTGGCAAGACAGGGTTGGCAAGGCAGGGTTGGCAAGACAGCAGGGAAAAACCGGCGTGGAAGCCTGCAGTGTACCGCTCCGGTGCGAAAGCAGCCCCGGGGCTCCTATGCCGAAGTTGTATAGCTGCTATAGCGCCAGCGGTGCTGCTTGCGCGGCATGCCTATGCGATGCTCCGATCCAAACAAAGCCCAATCCACGGGCAAATCAAGGAGACGAGATGGTACGCAGAGATATCCGGTCTGCCGCGGGCAGAGCCGGCGCGGTCGTATCGGCGTTGTTATCCGGCGCGTTGCTTATCGCGGGATCTGCCGCGCAGGCACAAGAGAAATATCCCTCGAAGCCCGTGACGATCGTCGTGGGGTTCCCGCCGGGCACGGCCACCGACACCGTGGCGCGGCTGGTCGGCGAGAAACTCTCCCAGCGGCTGGGGCAGCAGTTCATCGTCGATAACCGGCCCGGTGCCGGCGGCAGCATCGGCGCGGGCATCGGAGCGCGCGCGAAGCCCGATGGCTACACCATCATGATCGGGGCCTCGGCGCCGCAGGCGATCAATCCGCATATCTACAGCAAGCTCTCCTACGACGCGCGCAAGGACTTCTCGCCCATCGGCCTGCTGGTATGGCTCCCGTATCTGTTCGTCGTGGCGCCGGACAATCCCGCGAAGGACCTCAACGGCTGGCTCGAGAACGCTCGCAAGAACCCATCGTCGGTGAACTATGGCACCAGCGGCATCGGCACGACGAGCCATCTGGTGATGTCTGTGCTGCTGTCGCGCGCGGGCGTCACCATGTCGCATGTCCCCTACAAGGGCAGCACGCAGGTCCAGACGGACATCATCGGTGGACAGGTCAACGCGACCTTCGACACCATGGTCTCGCTGCTGCCGATGGTCAAGGGCGGCAAGCTCAAGGCACTGGCGGTGAGCACGCCCAAGCGCACCGAGCTGCTGCCCAATGTCCCCACCGTTGCCGAGCAGGGCTTCCCCGGTTTCGATATGGGCGCGTGGCTCGGTCTCGTCGCGCCGGCGGGCGTGCCGGCCGAGATCCGCAACAAGCTGGCCACGGAGGTCAACGCGATTCTGGCCGAGCCCGAAACGCGCAAGAAGCTGACGCAGCTCGGCGCCGAGGTCCGCACGTCGTCGTCGCCCGAGGAGTTCGATGGCTTTCTCAAGCGCGAGTACGAGGACTGGGGAAAGATCGTCCATGAATTCAACGTGAAGGAATCATCGTGACCACATCGGCGCACGCGCTGCTTCAGGTCTTTGCCGATAACGGCCTCGACCGCGTCTTTCTGGTGCCGGGAGAGAGCTACCTCGGTGTGCTCGATGCGCTGAGCGACTTTCCGCACATCGACGTCGTGACCTGCCGGCATGAAGCCGGGGCAAGCTTCATGGCCTGCGCGGATGGGCGCCTGACCAAACGGCCCGGCGTCGTCATGGTGAGCCGGGGGCCGGGCGCCACCAACGCCTCCATCGGCGTCCATAACGCGCAGCAGGACGCCATTCCGCTGATTCTCGTCATCGGCCAGATCCCGAAGGCCGATCTCCGGAAGGAGGCATTCCAGGAGATCGATTACCAGCGGATGTACGGGTCCATCGCCAAATGGGTCGTGGAGGTAACCGACCCCGCGAAGCTCGCGGAGGCCGCATTCAAGGCCATTCGCATTGCCACGTCCGGCACGCCGGGTCCGGTGGTGCTGGTGGTGCCCGAGGATATCCAGCAGCAGACGGTGCCCCAGCCGCACTGGACAATGTCGCCGCAAGCCGCCACCGTGCCGTCGCCGGGCGCGCTGGAGCAGGTCGTCGATCTCCTGCGCGCCGCGGAGCGCCCGCTGATCATCGCGGGCGGCGCACTGGACTCGGACCGCGGCCGCAATGCCCTACGGCGTCTGGCCGAGGCGGCCCATGTTCCCGTGGCGGTGTCGTTCCGCCAGCACGATATCTTCCCGAACACGCATCCGCTGTTCGTCGGCGATCTGGGGCTTGTGAACCCGCGCGAGCAGATTGCCGCATTCGATCGGAGCGACCTGATTCTCGCCATCGGCACCCGGCTCGGGGATATCACGACGCAGGGCTATGCGTTTCCCAGTTTGCCGAAACCCCGGCAACCGCTCGTCCATGTGTACCCCGACGACCATATCGTCGGACTGCATGTCTCCGCCGATGTCGGGGTAGTGTGCGATCCCGCGTTGTTCGCGGAGGCGCTGGCCGATCGCGTCGAGCGCGCGCTGGTAGACACGCCGGTGGAAGCGTGGGCAGGCCGGCAGGCATGGTCCGACACACTCCACGCCATGCACGCGGACATCGCCCGATGGCCATCGATCGCGGTGGAGGATGGCGTGCCGTTCGCCAGCGTGGTGGAACGGCTGGCCGCCATCGCGCCGCCCAATCTCGCGGTCTGCCTCGATGCGGGCACCTTTGCCGCACCGGTGTACCGTCACTTTCCGTTCGTCTATCCGCAACGGCTGATGGCGCCGCTGTCCGGCGCCATGGGATACGGCACGCCCGCGGCCGTGGCGACGAAGCTGCGTCATCCCGAACGCCCGGTCGTTTGCATGGTGGGCGATGGCGGCTTCCTGATGACCGGCAACGAAATGATCGCGGCGGTCGAGCGCGCGCTGCCCATCGTCTTTATCCTGTCGAACAACAACTGCTATGGCTCGATTCGCGTCCATCAGGACAAGACCTATCCCGGCCGCCATGTGGGTACCACGCTGAGCAATCCGGATTTCGTGGCCATCGCGCGCGCGTTCGGTATCCAGGCCGAGCGTGTGGACGCGGCGGACCAGATCGACGGCGCACTTGATCGGGCTTTCCACGCGCAGGCGCCTTACTTCATCGAAGTGCGGACCAGTCTCGACGCGATACTCCCGCGCGCGTCGCGGCCCGCCGTGCAGGCGCGCTCCGGGAACTAGGGCGCGGCGGATCCGGGCCGGTGTTAAGCTCCGTCGGACACTAGACAGGGGTAACCCGCGATGGATCTGCGTAGACTCGAACTGCTGATGCATGTGGCGACCTTCGGCAGTTTTTCCAAGTCCGCCGCCGTGCTCGGCATTGCGCAACCGGCCCTCGGCCGGCAGATACAGAAGCTCGAGGAGGAGTGCGGCGCCCGGTTGCTCTACCGGCATGGGCGCGGGGTCTCGCTGACGCCGGAAGGCGAGCAGCTGATTGCACGGGCACGGCCCCTCGTCCGGCAGCTCGAAGCCATCGCCACCGATCTCAGGCACGGCAGGGAAGAACCCAAGGGCACCGTGATTCTCGGGCTGACGCCGACGGTCTGCGACCTGATCGGCCTGCGGCTGCTGACGGCGCTGTCCGAGAAGTATCCACACATCACCGTCAATGTCGTATCGGGCTACAGCGGCTATATCCATGAATGGCTCGTCGATGCGCGGCTCGATATCGCCGTGCTGCACGACGCCCGGCGCTCTGCCACGGTCGCCGTCGATCCGGTCGGCATCGCGCGGCTGGCGCTCGTTACCCCGCGTGGCATGAAGATCGGCAATCGCGTCCGCAGGAATATCGCCATCCGAGAACTGCAGGGCATTCCCCTGGCGCTGCCCGGGCGCAACCATGGCTTGCGCCGGACGCTGGAGTTTGCGGCGGGCCATGCCGGCATCGCGCTCGATGTGCGATACGAGGTCGATGCCCTGCGCCTTGCCATGGACCTCGTGAAGGGCGGCGCGGCATCCACGGTGCTGGCGCGGCCAGCCTACAAGCCCGCGCTCGATGCGGGGCAGGTTTCGGAGGTGCGCATCGACGAACCCACGGTGGAAACCCGGCTGATGGTCGCGGAAGCCTCCAATCGTCCCGTGACGCAGGCCATGCGATACGTGCGGCAGGAGATCAAGTCGATCCTGGCGCAACTGGCACAGACATCCGGGCCGGAGTACGGCCTGGTTCCTTTAACGTAGCAGGAAGCAGAAAGTCGAGACAAAGATGGAAATCCGGATGAATGGGCGCACGGCCATCGTGACGGGCGCAAGCAAGGGACTCGGACTGGCCGTGGCCGAGCAATTCTGCGCATGCGGGGCGGAGGTCGTCCTCGCGGCGCGCGGGGCGGAGGCACTGGAGGCCGCGCGCAGCGCGCTTGCCGGACGATACGGGGCAAAGGTCGCCGCGGTGCCGTGCGATGTGTCCACCGCGGACGGCGTGCGGCGGCTCTACGACGGCGCGATGGATGTCTTCGGCAAGGTCGACATCATCGTCAACAACGCCGGCGTGTCGCGCGCGAGCCCGTTCGAGGCGACCTCCGACGAGGAGTGGCAGGCCGACCTCGACCTCAAGCTGTTCGCGGCCATCCGGCTTACCCGGCTCGTGTGGCCGCAAATGAAGGAAAGGCGCTGGGGCCGCATCATCAACGTGCTGAACACCGGCGCGAAGGCGCCCGGCCTGAACTCTCTGCCGACCACGGCGTCCCGTGCCGCGGGCATGGCGCTGACCAAGGCGCTGTCCAAGGAAGGCGCGCCGTTCGGCGTGCTCGTGAATGCCCTGCTCGTGGGCCGCATCGAGAGCGACCAGTGGGTGCGCAAGGCCGAGAAGACCGGTGTCGCCCTCGACGCGGTGCTGGCGGAGATGGGTGCCGATATCCCGGCAGGCCGCGTGGGACGGGCGGACGAGTTCGCGGCCATGGCGTGTTTTCTGGCATCGGACCTCGCGTCCTACATCGCGGGCACTGCCATCAACGTGGATGGCGGCGCATCACCGGTTGTCTGACGGTTTGTCGGGAAAGAACGTTACGGACGCAAGCTGACGAAGGGAGGGCAACCTCAGTTGGCGCGGATTTTGTTACGCTTGCAATTTCAGCCGCCGCCAACGTCCCCTCCCATGACCGCTCAGAACCTGGATGCCCGCCGCATGGCGCCCGCCACAGAACGCAACCGCGAACCGATTCTCGCCGTGTTGCGCGACGTGTTGCCCGCCACCGGCACCGTGCTCGAGATCGCGAGCGGCACCGGGCAGCATGCCGTGCACTTTGCCGGGGCATTGCAGGGGCTCGACTGGCAACCCAGCGATCCCGATGCCACCTCGCGCGAGTCCATCGCCGCATGGACCGCGCATACGGGGCTGTCGAACGTGCGGGCGCCGCTGGCCCTCGACGTGCATCGGCAGCCATGGGGCATCGAGCGCGCGGATGCCATCGTCTGCATCAACATGATCCATATCTCGCCGTGGACCGCGACCGAGGCGCTGTTTGCCGGCGCTGGCCAGATCCTGCGCGAGGGCGGCGTGCTGTTCCTCTACGGGCCGTACCGCCGCAACGGATCGCACACGGCGCCGACCAACGCCGCGTTCGACGAGCAGCTGCGCGCGGCCAATCCCACATGGGGTGTGCGCGACATGGAGGCCGTGATCGAGCTCGCGGCCGCCCATGGCCTGACCTGCGAGGCGCAGCTGCCGATGCCGGCCAACAATTTCAGCCTGGTGTTCCGGCGCTGACGAGGCCCGCCGAGCAGGCTATTGCATAGCCTTACCGAGCCTTCCGCAATCGCAAGTTCACAGCGGGACCGTTTGGCGGGAAGATGAGCGGCATCGAACAGCCGCCCATTCTTCTGCCATGTCTGCTTCCGCCATGTCACGTCCCCTCGAAGGCATCACCGTCGTCTCCCTCGAACAGGCCATTGCCGCGCCGTTCTGCACGCGCCAGCTGGCGGACCTTGGCGCGCGGGTGATCAAGATCGAGCGGCCGGGTCCGGGCGACTTCGCGCGCGCTTACGACACGCGCGTCCGCGGGCTCTCGTCCCACTTCGTGTGGACCAACCGCTCGAAGGAAAGCCTGTCGCTCGACGTCAAGGCGCCTGATGCCGCGCCATTGCTGGAAGCGTTGCTGGCCAGGACCGACGTGCTGGTCCAGAATCTCGCGCCGGGCGCGTCGGCCCGGCTCGGACTCGACTTCGAGACGCTCTCGCAACGCTATCCGCGACTGATCGTCTGCGATATCTCCGGTTACGGCGGCGATGGTCCGTATCGCGACAAGAAGGCCTACGACCTGCTCGTGCAGAGCGAGTCCGGGTTCGTGTCGGTGACCGGCACGCCGGAAGAGGGCGTCAAGGCCGGTGCCTCGGTCGCCGATATTGCTGCCGGCATGTATGCCTACAGCAATATCCTCGCCGCGCTGATCGAGCGCGGCCAGACCGGCCGGGGCAAACGCATCGACGTGTCGATGCTGGAGTCGATGGTCGAGTGGATGAGTTTCCCGATGTATTACGCGTTCGAGGGCGCCGCGCCGCCGCCGCGCGCGGGTGCCGCGCACGCCACCATCTATCCCTATGGCCCGTTCCCGACCGGTGATGGCAAGACTGTGATGCTGGGCCTGCAGAACGAGCGCGAGTGGGCGGTGTTCTGCGATATCGTGCTGGGCGAGCCCGCGCTGGCCACGCACCCCGATTTCTCGAGCAATTCGCTGCGCAGCGCCAACCGGGCCACGCTGCGCGCCCATATCGTCGAAGCGTTCTCGCGGCTCACGGCGGAGCAGGTCGTCGAGCGGCTGGAGCGCGCGAAGATCGCGAACGCCAATGTCAATACCATGGCCGATGTCTGGCAGCACCCGCAACTCGCGGCGCGCGACCGCTGGCGCACGATCGACTCGCCGGTCGGCCCGTTGCCCGCGCTGCTGCCGCCGGGCCAGACCGATGCCTGCATGAACCCGGTGCCGGCGGTGGGCCAGCATACCGATGCCATCCTTGCCGAACTCGGCTATTCGGCCGAGGCGATTGCCGGTCTCCACGCCCGGGAGGTGGTCTGATGGCGGCCCGCAGCTATCTGTTCGTCCCCGCGTCGCGTCCGGACCGCATCGGCAAGGCGATCGCCGCCGGTGCGGATGCCGTGATCGTCGATCTGGAGGATGCCGTCGCGCCGGACGCCAAGGATGCGGCGCGTGCCGCCCTCGCCACAGCGTGGCCGACGCTGCGTCCGCAGGCCGATGCAGCCGGCGTGGCACTGCTCGCCCGCGTGAACGGCGCCGATACGGCATGGTTCGAAGCCGATCTCGCCAGTTGCAGGCAAATGGCCGTGGCCGCCGTGGTGCTGCCCAAGGCCGATCCGCCCGCGCTGCGTACCATGCGGACGCAGCTGCCCGATACGCCCTGCCTGGCGTTGCTCGAGACGGCGGCCGGGTTTGACGACCTGCGCGCCGTGGCGCGCTCGCCCGGCGTCGAGCGGCTGCTGTTCGGGAGCATCGACCTGATGGCCGACCTCGACGTGGCCGACGACGGCACGCCGCTCGATTACTTCCGCAGCGCCATCGTGGCCGCTTCCCGCGCGGCGGGCCTGCCCGCGCCCGTGGATGGCGTCTGCACCGCGATCGGCGATGCCGACGCGCTGGCCGCGGACACCGCGAGAGGGCGCCGGTTCGGGTTTGGCGCCAAGCTGCTGATCCATCCCAGCCAGGTGGCTGGTGTGCACTCGGCGCTGGCGCCGTCCGCAGACGCCGTGGCCTGGGCACGGCGCGTAGTCGACCAGGCGGCCGCAGCCAATGGGGCCGCCATTGCGGTGGATGGGAAGATGGTCGACAAGCCCGTGCTCGACCGGGCACTACGGATCGTGGCGGCGGCCGCGCGGTGAGGGCCGCCGCGGGCACCGCGCGCGCAATAAAATGCGCGCCGCGACACCTCTCCGCGTGTCGGAAACCCGTCAAAACCGCGGCGCCCTCATCACGGCCGCGCAATATTCGCGCGCGTGCGAGCAGGACGCGGGGAATCGCCGAATAATGCCATTCGGGTTTTCCTTTATACGGGGTTAGCCTGATTTCTTGCGTTTTGGCGGTCAGATGAAAGCCGTTTGTAATGCAGGTCGGTTTGAATGACGCTCGGGAGATCGTGCTCAGTCATCAACAAAAACATATTGGACTGCGGTTATCCGGGATAAAGGGCGTCTAAAAAGAAAAATTGCCATTCCGGTGCACCGTTCGGCTGGCACGGTCGTTTACCTCTGACCGTTGTCGACTCGAGCCGAACTGATCGTGCATTTTCCTGTTTCCCGTGCTGCCGTGGCGATGCTGCTGGCCCTGGCGGCCACCGGCGGGCGCGCTGCCAGCCAGCCCCTGCCGCCCGACGGCCCTTGCGTGGCACCGCCCTCGAAGGCCGCGCTGACGCTGCCGCAGGCGCGCCTGGACGCCGAGCGCTGCAACCGAGACATCATTGCCGCGCGCCGAACCGAAGAGGCCAGCCAGGCCGATATCCAGATCGCTTCGCAACGGCCCAATCCGGTGCTCAGCGTCGGCGTGGCCAATATCAACCAGACCTACGGCATTGGGGCGGGCAATCTCCGCAGCAAGACGGTCGATTCGACGTTCCGTGTCGATCAGGTGATCGAGACCGCGAACAAGGGCAACCTGCGCGTGGATGCGGCGCGCAAGTCCAATGCCGCCGCCGGCGAGCAATTGCAGGCCATCGTCGCGCAGCAGGTCGGCGCCGTCGATCAGGCGTGGTACGAGGCCGTGGTCAGCCAGGAGCGCGTGGAAGTCCTGACCGATATGGTCGGGCTGTACGGGCGCACCCAGCAGGCCAACGAAGCGCGCCTCAAGGCCGGCGACGTATCGCGCTCGGACGTGACCAAGCTTCAGCTGGACACGCTGCGCGCGCAGAACGACCTGCGCGCGGCGCAAGCGGACCACGCGCGCGACAAGGCCGCGCTGGCCGCCACGATCGGCGTGCCGGGCACGCTGGCCGACAATCGCCTGATTCCCGACTGGCCGTCGCTCGACACCCCGGTGCCGCCGGTCGATCCCGATACGCTCCAGCGCCGTCCCGACGTGACCGCCGCCGAGGCGCGCCTTGCGGCGGCCGCGGCCAGCCGCGACGTGGCCCGTGCGGGCCGTGTGCCCGACGTGACCGTCGGCGCGCAATACGAGCACTATCCGATCTCGCAGACCAACACCACCGGCAGCGGCAACAGCTGGGGCGTGTTCGTCTCGATTCCGCTGTTCGTGCGCCACAGCTTCGGCGGCGAAGCCCGCCGCGCCGAGGTCGATTACTACGCGGCGCTCGACGATCGCAACCGCATCCTGCTGGAAGCGCAGAACGACATCGAGCGGCTGCGCGCGCAGCTGGAGTCGGCGCGCCTGTCGCTGAAGCAGATGCGCGAGTCCGTGCTGCCCGCGGCCGAGAGCGTGGCCAACAGCGCCGAGTTCGCGTACAGCAAGGGCGCTTCCGGCGTGCTCGATCTGCTGGATTCGCGTCGCGCGCTGCGTCAGACACGGCTGGACGCCGTGGAGGCGCAGGGCGATTATGCCAAGGCGCTCGCCGCCTACCGCACGGCCCTGCAGGCCACCAATACCGATATCAACAAGCTTCCCCAGGTCCGTACCGATGCGCCGCGTCAATAACAGCATGCAGAGATTTACCGAGATGTCCGTCCTGTCCCGCGCCGGCGTGGCCCGGCTCGCCGCCGTCTCGCTGTGCGCGCTCGCGCTCGTGGCGTGCGGCAAGAAGGCCGTGGAAGAGAACGACGACGATCCCAAGGTCGTCGGCCAGGTCATCACGTTCCCGGAAAGCGTCCGCTCGCTGCCCGGCATCGCGAGCCAGCCCGTCAAGCTGGGCGGCGAACGCATGCTGAGCATGCCGGGCCGCCTGGTCTGGGACGAGGACAAGACCGTGCGCATCAGCTCGCCGTTCGCGGGCCGCGTCACCGAGATCCTCGTGCAGCCCGGTACCGCCGTGAAGATGAACCAGCCGCTCGCGATGCTGACCTCGCCGGACTTCGGTCTCGCGCAGGCCGACGCGCGCAAGGCGGCCGCCGATAGCGCCTTCGCGCAGAAGTCGCTGACGCGCCAGCGCGAGCTTTACGATGCCGGCGTGATCGCGCAGAAAGACTTCGAGCAGGCACAGGCGGACAGCGCCCGCGCCATGGCGGACCTCCAGCGCACGCAGGCCGCGCTGCGCATGTACGGCACCGCCAACGACAATGTGAACCAGAAGTTCTCGCTGCGCAGCCCGATCGACGGCCTCGTGGTCGAGCGCAATATCAACCCGGGCCAGGAACTGCGTCCCGACCAGCCGCCCGCCTCGCCGCTGTTCCTGATCACCGATCCGAGCACGCTGTGGGCGCAGCTGGACGCCACGGAAGCGGACCTCGCGCTGTTCAAGCCGGGCGTCACGGTCAAGCTGTCGAGCGCCGCCTATCCGGGCGAGACGTTCCCGGGCACCGTGATCAAGGTGGCCGACTACGTCGATCCGAACTCGCGCAGCGTCAAGGTGCGCCTGGTCGTGCCGAATGCAGACCGCCGCCTCAAGGCCGAGATGTTCGTGACGGCCAAGCTGCAGGCCGCGTCGTTCAAGGGCATCGCCGTACCGTCGAAGGCCGTGTTCCTGGCCGACAACAAGAACTATGTGTTCGTGCGTCCGTCGCAGAACGTGTTCGAGCGCCGTCAGGTGTCGCTCGGCGTGTCGCTGCCCGGCACCACGGAAGTGCTCGAGGGGCTCAAGGATGGCGAAGTCGTCGTGACCGACGGCAACCTGTACCTGCAGGACATCCTGCGCGATGCCACCGCCGTCAACAGCGTGCGCGCCGCCGCCGCCAAGCAGTGAGGACCGCGGCCACATGATCTCGCGCATCGTCAGTTTTGCGCTTCACCAGAAGCTGTTCGTCTGGCTGGGGCTGCTTATTTTCATCGCCGGCGGCCTGGCCGCCTTCAAGAACCTGCCCATCGAGGCATTCCCGGACGTCTCGGACATCCAGGTCAACGTCATCACGTTGTATCCGGGCCGCGCGGCCGAGGAAGTGGAGCGCCAGGTCACGATTCCGATCGAGACCGCGCTCGCGGGCACGCCGAACTCCGTACGCGTGTTCTCGCATACGCAGTTCGGCCTGTCGTTCATGATGGTGACCTTCAACGACAAGGCCACCGACGTGACCGCGCGCCAGCAGATCCTCGAACGCCTGCGTGGCGTCGACCTGCCCGACGGTGTCAGCCCGGAACTCGCGCCGCTCTCCACGGCCATCGGTGAAATCTATCGTTTCCGCCTGACCGGCAAGGGCTACAGCGCGCAGGAGCTGCGCACGCTGCAGGACTGGGTGGTCGAGAAGAACCTGCGCCAGGTGCCTGGCGTGGCGGATCTCGTGACCATCGGCGGCACCATCAAGCAGTACGAGGTCAACCCGAACCTCGCGCGCATGCGCGACGCCAAGATCTCGCTGTCGCAGCTGTTCACGTCGCTGCAGCGCGCGAACTCGAACGCGGGCGGCGGCTCCGTCAGCCACGGCCGCCAGCAGTACCTGCTGCGCTCGCTGGGTAGCTACCGCACCTCGGCCGATATCGCCAATACCGTGGTGGCCGAGAACAACGGCACGCCGATCCTCGTCAAGGACATCGCCGAAGTGAAGATCGGCGCCGCGCCGCCGCAGGGCCTGATGGGCCAGGACAACGAGGACGACATCGTGTCGGGCATCGTGGTCATGCGCAAGGGCGAGAACCCGTCGATCGTGCTGGAGGCGCTGAAGCAGAAGATCGAGCTGCTCAACGACTCGATCCTGCCGAAGGGCGTCAAGATCGTGCCGTACTACGACCGCTCGACGCTCATCGACAAGACGCTGCACACCGTGTTCGGCAACCTCGTCGAGGGCGCGCTGCTGGTGATGGCGGTGCTGTACCTGTTCCTCGCCAACGTGCGCGCGGCGGCCATCGTCGCGCTCGTGATTCCGCTGGCACTGCTGTCGACGTTCCTGGGCCTGACGTGGGTGGGCATTCCGGCCAACCTGCTATCGCTCGGCGCGATGGACTTCGGGATCATCGTCGATGGCGCGGTGATCGTCGTCGAGAATATCTTCAAGCGGCTGGGCGAGCTGAAGGAACAGCAGATCAAGGACAAGAAGGCGCGGCTCTACGCGATTCTGCAGGCCACCACGGAAGTGGGCCGGCCGACCGTGTTCTCGATGGTGATCATCATCGCGGCGCATATCCCGATCTTCACGCTGCAACGGCACGAGGGCAAGATCTTCGCGCCGATGGCGTACACGGTGACGGGCGCGCTGATCGGCTCGCTGATCCTCTCGCTGACCGTGGTGCCGCTGCTGTGCCATCTGCTGCTTACCAAGAACATCTCGCACGAAGACAATTTCATCGTGCGCCACAGCAAGCGGTTGTACGAGCCGATCCTGACGTGGGCGCTCGGCCACAAGAAGGCCGTGGTCGGCGTGTCGCTGGGCCTGCTCGTCGCCACCGTCGGCGTGGGCAAGTTCCTCGGTAGCGAGTTCCTGCCGGAACTCGACGAAGGCTCGATGTGGGTCAGCTTCGACCTGCCCGCATCGGTGTCGATCGACGAGGCCCGCGAACAGGCGCATATCCTGCGCGACGTCATTCGCAAGACGCCCGAGGTCAACACCACGATCTCCAAGGTCGGGCGTCCCGACGACGGTACCGATCCGAAGCTGATCAACACCGTGGAAATCCTGGTCGACCTCAAGGGCGACAAGCAGTGGCGGTCGGGCTACGACAAGCGCAAGATCATCACGGAGATCGACCGCAACCTCCGCGCGCTGCCCGGCATCGAGCCGAACTTCTCGCAGCCGGTGCGTGACAACATCCTCGAGAGCATTTCGCAGATCAAGGGCCAGATCGTCATCAAGGTGCAGAGCGACAGCCTCGAGCACAACAAGCAGGTGGCCGACCAGATCCTGGCCAACGTGCAGACGGTCAAGGGCGTGATGCGAGCGTTCATCGACCGCGATGGCGAGCTGCCCCAGTATGTGCTCGACTTCGATCGTGCCCAGGCGGCGCGCTACGGCATCAACGTGGCCGACGTGCAGGACCTGATGGAAACCGCGCTGGCCGGCAAGGCGGCGACCGAGCTCTGGGAAGGCGAGCGCCACTTCAGCGTGGCCGTCAGGCTGAAGCCCAACGAGCGCGAGCTGCCCAACCTGCCGAACATCTTCATGCAGACGGCCGATGGCGCGCAGGTCCCGCTGTCACAACTTGTGACGTTCCGCGCGGCCTCGGGCGCGATGAACATCAGCCGCGAGAATGGCCAGCGTACGACGTCCATCGGCATCTTCATCCGCGACCGCGACATGGGTAGCGTGGTGAAGGACATGCAGGCACTGGTCAAGAAGAACGTGAAGACCGACGACGTGAAGATCGGCTGGTCGGGCGAATTCGAGAACCAGGAGCGCGCGATGGCTCGGCTGTCGATCGTCGTGCCGCTGTCGGTGCTGCTGATCTTCCTGCTGCTGTTCAACGCGTTCAAGTCGTTCAAGAGCGCCACGCTGATCATCTCGAACATCCCGTTCGCGCTGATCGGTGGCGTGTTCGCGCTGTTCCTGACGGGCATTCCGCTGTCGGTGTCGGCAGCCATCGGCTTTATCGCGCTGTTCGGCCAGGCCGTGCTGAACGGCGTGGTGATGGTGACGTACTTCAACCAGCTGCGCGATGAAGGCATGCCGCTGCGGCAGGCCGTGATCACGGGCTCGATGGACCGCCTGCGCACGGTGCTGATGACGGCGCTGCTGGCCATGCTGGGCCTGTTCCCGATGGCCATCTCCCGCGCCATCGGCTCGGAAACCCAGCGCCCGCTGGCCATCGTGATCATCGGCGGCCTGATCACCGCCACGATGCTCACGCTGATCGTGCTGCCGACGCTCTACGAATGGATGGTCGGCCGCAGCTGGCCGGATGAAGAAGTCGAAGGCAAGACCGCCGGCGCGTAAGCCACACGGTAGTCCCTCTCCCATCGGGGAGAGGGACCGCCTTCCGTCCGGGGTTCAGTCCCGCCCGTGGGGCCGGCAGATCAGCGCCCCGAGCAACAATCCCACTCCCATCGCCATGCCCAGCGCGCGCACCGGCTCCCGGTGCACGTAGTCGCGTGCGCACTCCTGCGCGTGCTCCATGCGGCTGCATGCATTTTCCTTCAGCGAATGCAACGCGCTGGACCCGCGCTCGGCCTTGGCCAGAAACGTCTTCTTGGCCGCGTCGAGGGCCTCACCTGTCAGGTTGGGAAGCTGGGTCAGCAGATCGTCGAGATCGCGCGCGAGCTGGTCGGTGCTTGCGCGCAGTTGCGACGTCGCCTGGGAAGCAGAGTCCTGCGGATCGAGATTGTTGGGGTCCATGACGTTCTCCGTGATGAGGGATGTGAGAACGTGGTCCCGCGCAGAATCCGTACCAGCCGGTCAAATCGCCGGAAGCACTGGAAATACCGTGACGGACGGTATCAGCCGTGGAAGAACCGCACCCGCAGGCATGAGCGATTTTGTAATTTCCGCCCATGCCCGCGCAGGGTGAAAGGGAGGATCACCCCTTGCGATGCGCATCCCGATCGAGCGCAACTTCCGCCTCGTTACCGCTGAGGCCCTTGTAATAGAGATGCACGCCGATCGCGAGCGAATCATGGCGAATCTCGTTCAGGGCCTTCCACGCCTTCACAGGGTCCTTGAAGACGAGGTAGTGGGCTTCCTGCTCGATCAGCTCGGCCACCTGATGCAGCCCGTGCACATGCAGCGCATTGACCAGCGCGTCGAGGCTGCGGTGCGTGCGCGCATCGGTACGCGGATAGAGCATGTGCAGCACGGCCACACGCTGCTCGGCCATCGTGCCGGACCAGGCGGTGACGATGTCCTGATGGCGGATCGCGGTCACCACATCATCGGCGGCAACAGCGGCAACTTCGTTCGAAGCGGGAAGCAGGGTTTCAGGCGTGAGTCGCATGATGGGGCTCCTTGTTCAGACCAATCGGCAGGGCGATTCGAAGTCCTTACTCTAGGCCAATCATTGCGGAGTAACAGCCCGATTCCGATAACTGACTGTTTCGGTTTGCGAACGAATCGGACGGGAACTTTCGACCTTTCAGCCTTTGAAAGAAATGGCCAAGGCACAGCGCGGGCCAGCGGGTCATGCAGGCCGGACGGTGCGGCAGGCGATAGCGCGGCGTATATTAGCGCTTTGATTTTTTCTTACAAATCGGGGGAGCGATGGATCTGCAATTGAAGGGCAAGGTCGTGCTGGTCACGGGTGGCAGCAAGGGCATCGGCCTCGCGTGCGCGCGCCTGTTCGCGCAGGAGGGCGCAAAGGTGGCCATTGCCGCGCGTCAACCGGAGGGTCTGGATGCGGCCGTGGCTCAACTGGCCGCCGAAGGTCTCGATGCCAGGGGCTTCGCCGCCGACCTGACCGTGCCCGCGCAGGCCGCGGACCTCAAGGCGCGCGTGGAAGCCGCGCTCGGTCCCATCGACGTGCTGGTCAACTCCGCCGGCGCGGCCAAGCGCACGCCCGCGGAAGAACTGACCGCCGCGCACTGGCACGCGGCGATGGAGGCCAAGTACTTCACGTACATCCACATGATGGAAGCCGTGTTGCCAGGCATGGCCGAGCGGCGCACCGGCAATATCGTCAACGTGGTGGGTGTGGGCGGCCGTGTCGCCTCGACGTTCCACCTCGGCGGGGGCGCGGCCAACGCGGCGCTGATGCTTGCTTCGACGGGCCTCGCCCACGCCTACGCGAAGCATGGCATCCGCATCAATGCGGTCAATCCGGGGACGACCGAGACCGATCGCTACCATGCGCGCATGGAGGTGGAAGCCGCGGCGGCCAAGGTCAGCAAGGAAGAAGCCATGCGCGCGCTCACCGACAAGATGCCGATGGGTCGTCTCGCCACGCCCGGGGAAGTCGCGGACATGGTCGTCTTTCTCGGTTCGGGCCGCGCGGCCTACGTGAACGGTGCGGTCATCGCCATCGATGGCGCCGTCAATCCCGTGCCCTGATCGGTGTCATAAAAACGGTACCGCAAAAAACAAAACGCCCCACTCCGCCAGGAGAGGGGCGTTCCGCGGCGCCGCCCGAAGGAGGCGCCGGCGGGCCGAAGCCCGAAGTGTGTCTTATTGCTTCTTGGCGCCGTCGGTGTACGGATCGGCCTTGCCCGTCTTCGCACCGTCGGTGTACGGGTCACGCGCGCCCGACTTGGCCCCGTCCGTGTACGGATCGCGCTTGCTGTTCACGAGGTCCGAACGGGTCGAGCCCGACTTGGCGCCATCGGTGTACGGGTCGAACTTGCCGGTCTTGGCGCCGTCCGTGTACGGATCGGGCTTGCCGGTCTTGGCGCCCTGGGTGTACGGGTCAACTTGCTTTTGCTGCGCAATGGCCAGCGGCGCGGCAACCACGGCCGCGGCCGCGACGATCAGACTGGTGAGATGGGTCTTCTTCATAAGGTGCCTCGCGATGTAGTAATTGGGCGCGATCCGAATACCTGTGTCGACTGCGCCCCGCGTCGATCGGACAGGCAGCTTAATGCTGCACTCTGCAAGCATAGCCCTCTGTCAGTGCAGACGACACTATGCCTTAGTTTTAGATGAAGCACGCATTGGTTGTGCCATCGGTGTGGATGTCTTAATGTCCATATGTAGGCGAGGCGGTTGTAGCTTGTACCGGTAAAAGCGTCAAACTGGCAGGATCTGCGCATATCTTGCTTAGTGCTCCCGGCTTCGTCCGCTACGGGGATGCCGCGTCTCACGAATTGCATGCCGTGGCACATCCTCCACATCCCCGGCGGCCGTGTCCGCGACCAGTACGGCAGGCACGCCCAGCCAGTGCCCCCAGACATCGAGCCACGCGCGCTGGGAGGCGCAGCCGAGCTCGAGCAAGGCGGAGGCGTAGTGGAGCGGAATGCTCAGCGCCGGAATCTGGTTGGTCATCTGCCGTACGTACAGCGATTCCGGGTCCTGCATCACGAACATCGATGCCCAGTCGAAACGGGCCTCGTCGAACATCGACCGCGCAAAATCGGTATTCAGGCCCATCAGCCGGGCCCAGTTCTCGTTCCATTGCTGCCCTTCGGCGGCGCCCATGGCCTGCAGGTGCGGGAAAAACGCCGTCATCGGCCACAGAGTCGGTGGAATGCTTTGCATGGCGAACTCCAGTGAGATGCGCTGCGGGAAGAAAGCCTACCGGCATTCTGGACGCGTTCAACGCGGGGATGAACCCGGGTAAGCAGGGGGGTAGGCTGGCACGGATGTCGCAACAATGCCAGACATTTGGTTTCCGCAAGGAGCTTGCCATGGCAACGACCCGTCATCGTCCCGCCAGCGGCGGCGCGCGCCGCAAGGCGCGGCGCTGGTCGCAGCACGTGACCGAGACCAGCGACGCGATGGACCTGAAGCACGACATCTTCAAGTCCGGCACTGCGGAGGAAGTGGCCGCTTCGCTCAAGAACTCCGCCACGCGTAGCCGCCGCCGCAAGGGCACGCCATTCCAGTCGGCGATGTCCATGCTGAACTTCTATATCAACCGGGCGGGCCGCAATCTGCCCAGGGAGCGCCTGGCCACGCTGCGGCGTGCCAAAGGCAAGCTGCGCGAGGCATTCGGCCGTACGGCATGAGCCTTCACGATTTGTGATCCCCCCATGCCGAACAGGGGCTGGGCGGGAGACCTCGCGAGCGTTAGAGTGGGTGATTCCGCCGGGCAGCAACGGCCCGGCGCATAACACCAGAGGTTCCGAGGAGACACCAAGATGAAATCGATGCCACGCCGCCATGCGCGTCGTACAGCGCTGAAGGCCATGCTCAGTGCCGCGCTGATCGCCACGGGCGCCACCCTCCCGATGGCCCATGCCGCCGATGCGTGGCCCAGCAAGCCGATCACGCTGGTCGTGCCGTTCGCCGCGGGCGGCACCACCGATATCGTGGGCCGGGCCGTCGGCCAGAAGCTGGGCGAAGCGCTGGGCCAGCCCGTGGTCGTGGACAACCGTCCCGGTGCCGGCGGCACGCTGGGCGCGGCCAACGTGGCGCGGGCCCAGCCGGACGGCTACACGTTCCTGCTGGCCACCATCGCCCACACGATGGCACCCGGCATCTACAAGTCGCTGCCTTACGACTTCCAGAAGGACCTCGAGCCCATCGGCATGGTCGCCTCCACGCCGAATGTGCTGATCGTCAACGAGCAGATTCCCGTAAAGACCGTGCAGGAGCTCATCGCCTACATCAAGGCGCATCCGGGCAAGGTCAACTACGGGTCGGCCGGTATCGGCAGCACGGAACACCTGTCGGGCGAACTGTTCCGTTCGGCCACGGGCACCGATATCTCGCACGTGCCTTACAAGGGCGGCGCGCCGATGATGACGGACATCATCGCCGGCCAGATCCAGATGGCCATCGAGACCAGCCCGTCGGCGAACCCGCATATCAAGAGCGGCAAGGTGCGCGCGCTGGCCGTGACGTCGGCCAGGCGCTCGGCCGCTTATCCCGGCGTGCCGACCGTGGCCGAGAGCGGCGTGCCCGGCTATGAAGTGGTGACGTGGTACGCGCTGATGGCACCGCGGGGCACGCCCGATGCGATCAAGCAGCGCGCGGGCGCGGAGCTGGCCAAGGTGCTCAAGCAGCCCGACGTCGTCAAGCGCTTCGACGAACAGGGCGTGACCGCCGGCGATATGAACGCACCGCAGCTGGCGGCGTTCATCAAGACCGAAACCACGAAGTGGATCAAGGTTGCCAAGGACTCGGGCGCGAAGGCCGAGTAACGGTTGACGCCAAATAAAAAACCGCGCCATCCGGCGCGGTTTTTTTATGTGGGCAGCCCGATCAGACCGCGGACTTCAGCACCTTGCCCGTCTCGAAGAACGCCTGCAGATTGTCGAATACAAGATCCGCCATCGCTTTGCGCGTCTCGTGCGTGCCGCTGGCCACGTGAGGCAGCAGCACCACGTTGTCGAGCTTGAACAGCGCTTCCGGCACGTGCGGCTCGTTCTCGAAGACATCGAGCCCCGCGCCCGCGATGCGCTTGTTTGCGAGCGCATCGACCAGCGCCGCTTCATCGACCACGGTACCGCGCGCGATATTGATCAGATAGCCCCTGGGGCCGAGCGCCTCGAGCACGCTGGCCGAGACCAGATGCTTCGTCGTCGGGCCACCCGACGTCGCCAGCACCAGAAAATCCGCCCACGACGCAAGCGCTTCGATCGACGGCTCGAAGCCGTACGACACGCCTTCCTGCGGCTTGCGGCCGAAGTAACGCACTTCCATGTCGAAGCCGCTCGACCGTTTGGCAATCACATGGCCGATGCGGCCGAGACCCACGATGCCGAGGCGCTTGCCGCTCACGCGCGTGGTCAGCGGGTAGGGCGCCTTGGGCCACTCGCCACGACGCACGTAACGATCCGCCGCGCTGATCTGGCGCGCGGCATCCATCAGCAGCGCGAACGCGGTATCCGCCACGCAGTCGTTGAGCACGTCGGGCGTGTACCCCACCGCGATACCGCGCGCACGCGCGGCGTCGAGGTCGATCTTGTCGAGACCCACGCCAAAGCTGGAGATCACGCGCAGCGCGGGCAAGGCCGCGATGGTCGCCGCATCGACGCCGGTGGCGGCGCGCGCGGTCAGCGCGACGAATTCGCCGCCGTGCTTCGCAAGATAGCCAGCCGGATCCTTCTCGGCCCAGAACGGATGCACGTCGAAGTGTTCGGCGAGTCGGGCTTCGATATGTTCGGGCAGGCGGCCATGCTGCAGAAGGCGGGGTTTCATGCGAATGTTTCCTGTTGGGGTATCGAGACGGCCATTATCGGCCAGAAGCCTTGCGCCATGCGGCGAAATCCGCGCGCGCCTGTTCGGTCGTGGCCGGATAGAGGCCGATGATCGAGCGGCCCTTCTTCACTTCCTCGGTGACGAAGTCCTCGAACGCGGTCATCTCGACTGCCTCGGTGGCAATTTCCTCGGCCAGTTCGCGCGGAATGATGACCACGCCTTCGCCATCGCCCACGACCACATCGCCCGGGAACACCGCCACGTCGCCGCAGCCGATCGGCACGTCGAACTCCAGCGCCTGATGCATCGTGAGGTTGGTCGGCGCGGAGGCGCGCTGGTGATACGACGGGATATCGAGCTGCGCGATCTCGGGCGAGTCCCGCAGGCCGCCATCGGTCACGATTCCCGCGCACCCACGCTGCATCAGCCGCGTGACGAGAATCGAGCCAGCCGACGCCGCGCGCGCATCCTTGCGGCTGTCGATCACGAGCACGGCACCTGGCGGGCATTGCTCGATCGCCTGCCGTTGCGGATGGTTCGGGTCCTGGAACACGGTGATCGGATTGAGGTCCTCGCGCGCGGGGATATAGCGCAGCGTGAAGGCCTCGCCGACCATCGTCCCGTGCTTCGCGGCATGCCTCGGATCGAGCGGATGCACGTCCTGGATAAACTGGTTGCGCAGGCCGCGCTTGAACAGGGCGGTGCAGAGCGTGGCCGTGCTGACGGACTTGAGCCTGTCGCGGAGGGTAGGGCTGAGCTGGGTCATGAGGGTCCTGTCGCTTCGGTCAGTAGATGCTCGGTTCGCCCGCGGACTCGCCGAAGTCGGTCTGCAGGAAGTCGAAGTCGCAACCGTCGTGAGCCTGCCGGATATGCTGCGCGAACATCCAGCCGTAGCCGCGCCCGAATTTCGGCGGCAGCGGCTGCCACGCGGCGCGGCGTCGCGCGAGTTCTTCGTCGGAGACCTCCAGATGGATGCGGCGCTGGTCGATATCGACGGAAATCATGTCGCCCGTCTGTACCAGCGCGAACGGCCCCCCGATATACGCTTCCGGCGACACGTGGAGGATGCAGGCACCGTAGCTCGTGCCGCTCATGCGCGCATCGGACATACGCAGCATGTCGCGCACGCCCGCCTGCACGAGCTTCTTCGGAATCGGCAACATGCCCCACTCGGGCATGCCGGGGCCGCCCTGCGGGCCCGCGTTGCGCAGGATCAGCACATGGTCCGCGGTCACGTCGAGGTCGTCGCGCTCGATCGCGGCCTTCATCGACGGATAATCGTCGAACACGAGCGCTGGCCCCGTATGTTTGTAGAAGCGCGGCTCGCACGCGCTTGGCTTGATCACGCAGCCATCGGGCGCGATATTGCCCTTGAGCACGGCCAGCGCGCCTTCCTGATACAGCGCGTTCTCGCGCGAGCGGATGACGTCGTCGTTGTACACCTCCGCGCCGGCGATGTTTTCGCCAAGCGTGCGGCCCGTGACCGTCGGTGCGTCCAGATGCAGCTTGTCCGTGATGCGGCTCATCAGCGCCGGCAGGCCGCCCGCGTAGTAGAAGTCCTCCATGAGGTACTTGTCGCCGCTCGGCCGGATATTCGCGAGCACCGGCACGTGGCGGCTCATCGCGTCGAAGTCTTCCAGCCCGATGTCATGGCCCGCGCGCCGCGCCATCGCAATCACGTGGATGATCGCGTTCGTCGAGCACCCCATCGCCATGGCCACGGCAATCGCATTCTCGTACGACGCATGTGTCTGTACGCGCGCGGGCGTCAGGTCCTCCCACACCATTTCCACGATGCGGCGGCCGGACTCCGAGCACATGCGGATATGGTTGGCGTCGGCAGCGGGAATCGACGAAGCGCCGGTCAGCGACATGCCGATGGACTCGGCGATCGCGGTCATCGTGCTCGCCGTGCCCATCGTCATGCAGGTGCCGTGGCTGCGCGCGATGCCGCCTTCGATCCCGATCCACTCGGTCTTGCTGATGTTCCCCGCGCGGCGCTCGTCCCAGTATTTCCACGCGTCGGAGCCCGAGCCCAGCACATTGCCCTTGTAGTTGCCGCGCAGCATCGGCCCGGCCGGCACGTAGATGGCCGGCACGCCCGCGCTGGTCGCGCCCATCAGCAACCCCGGCGTGGTCTTGTCGCAGCCGCCCATGAGCACGGCGCCGTCGATCGGATGGGACCGAATGAGCTCCTCGGTCTCCATCGCGAGCAGATTGCGGTAGAGCATCGTGGTCGGCTTGACCGAACTCTCGGAGAGCGAGATCGCGGGAAGTTCGATGGGAAAGCCGCCGGCCTGCAGGATGCCGCGCTTGACGTCGTCAACGCGCTGCTTGAAGTGCGAATGGCAGGGATTGATATCGGACCAGGTATTGATGATCGCGATGACCGGCTTGCCCATCCACTCGTCGGGCGCGTAGCCCATCTGCATGATGCGGGAGCGATGACCGGAGGAACGCAGGTCGTCGGGGGCAAACCAGCGCGCGCTGCGCAGCGCGTCGGGCGTTTTTCGTGCCGTCATGGTTGTCTCTTCCATGTCCATATAGATGGCGGAGCCGGTCTGCATGGCCGGCCTTGATGCCGACGATTAAAGCACTAATATATTAGTACGTCAACGGCGTCGCCCGGACGGCTTTCGGCTAGAATCGCGCCCCAATATGGAAACCTTGCTGCAGGAACCTTCGACCCTGTTCCAGTTCGACCGCACGCGCCAGGCGGCGCCGCAGGTGTTCGAGCATATGCGCGAGCAGATCATCGCGCTCGCGCTGCCGCCCGGCACGGTGCTGTCGCGGATCGATCTGGCCGCGCAGTACGGCATCAGCCAGACGCCGGTCCGCGACGCGCTGATCCGTCTGGCGGAGGAAGGGCTCGTAGACATCTTTCCGCAGCACGCGACGCGGGTGAGCCGCATCGACGTCGCACTGGCGCGCCAGGCGCATTTCCTGCGGCGTTCCGTGGAACTGGAGATCGTCCGTACGCTGGCCGCGGCACCCGATGCCCGGCTGATCGAAAAACTGCGTGCGACGGTGGCGCGCGCCACGCGCATGCTCGAGGTGCATGCGCTGGACGAGTTCAGCGACAACGATCAGGCCTTCCACCGCGCGCTGTACGATGCGGCCAATGTCCCGGACCTCCACGCGCTCGTGCGCCGGCAGAGCGGTCATCTGGACAGGCTGCGACGCCTGCATCTGCCCATCGCCGGCAAGGCGCATGAAGTCCTGCGCGACCACGCGGCCATCGTGGAGGCCATTGCCGTGGGCAACGGCGTGCGCGCGGAGGCGGTGCTGCGCGAGCATCTGTCGGGCACGCTCGCGCATATCGACGATATCCGCGCGCGGTATGGGAATTACCTCAAATAGTCATCACCGCGTCGCCGCGACATCGATCTCGCTGCGCACGTAGTGGTCGGTCAGGCAGCCCATGACGATGTTCTCCACGGCCTTGCGCGTGGGGGCATCGCGCACGGTCCCGCGCAGCGTCACGGCACCGTCGACCATGTCGATGCTGATGATGCCCGGGTCCACGACCATCGATAGCCGTTCATGCAGCACCTCCAGGCGCTGCGCATCGTTCAGCGGCTCGAGCGGTCGCATATCGTCGCCGTCGAACTGGCCGAGCGCCGCGGGGCCCGGTAGCGGCCGCTGCCCGGACTGCGCGAATTCGGGCGGAAGCTTGTCCGAACCCGGCGCCACACCATACATGCCGTAGCGCTCGACGCCGGCAGGCTCGTTTGAGCCCGGCTGCGGCCGATATGGCTGCTTTGGCAGATTCGTATGCGAGCCTGGCGCGGGATCGTCCGCCGCGCGTACCGGACGCTCGGGTCGGCTCTTCTCGTCATTCACGCCACTGTGGCCGCCATAGTGAAAATCGGTGAGCGGTGGAGCAATTCGGTTCTTTTGCATGATGGTCTCCAGTGCGAGTCAGGGATCGTCATGCCATGCGCCGCAAGGTCCGTTCCACTCGAAGGAACGCCGCGAAATCACGCAATCTGGCCGGCTTTCGCCCGTGTGGCGGAGGTAGTTATTGCAAGGCTTGTTGCAACGGCTTGCAATGCCATGGGTTGCGCAATATGCGTGTGACTGCTAAATCAGGAGAAGGGCACCGCGCGGAATGCCAGCAGATGGAGGGAAACAATAACTATGGAAGAACGAATCGCCACGGCACTCGACCTCGGTCGGGTGCTTCAGGGGGCACGAACGATTGCCGGTCTCAGTCAGGCGGAGGCCGCGGCGCGGCTGAACGTGAGCCAGAGCTGGATTTCGCATATGGAGCTCAATCCGGAGACCATCAGCGCGGCCCAGCTGCTCGCGCTGATGGAGGTCTACGAACTGGCGCTATACATCAAGCGCTGAGCGCCGGGGGAGTGTCTGCGGGCGCTTACTCGGTCAGCGCGCGACCCTGTGTTTCGGGCAGCGTCAGCGCGGCGAGGATGACGACGCCGTATGCGACGGCGGCGAACAGGCCGATTGCGTGGCCGAGGCTCATACCCTGCGACACGTGTCCGATCAGGAACGGGAACGTGGCGCCCACCGCGCGGCCGAAGTTGTAGCAGAAGCCCTGTCCGCTGCCGCGAATGCGCGTGGGATAGAGCTCGGTGAGGAACGCACCCATGCCGGAGAAGATACCCGACGCGCAGAACCCGAGCGGAAATCCCAGCACGAGCATCAGCACGTTGTCGAGCTGCAACTGCGTATAGACCGTCGCCACGATCACCGATGCGATCGCAAAGAGCATGAAGGCCCGCCGGCGGCCAAGTCTGTCGCTGGCCCACGCACCGGCCAGATACCCGCAGTATGAGCCCACGATCACGACGCCGAGGTAGGCACCCGTGCCGATCACGCTGAGCCCGCGCTCGGTCTTGAGGTAGGTCGGCAACCACGTCGTAATCGCGTAGTAGCCGCCCTGCACGCCGGTGGCGAGCACGGACGCGCGGAGCGTGGTCCAGGCGATATCGCCGCGAAAGATGTCGAGGAACGATGCACGCTGCGCGTCGCCCGCGGCTTGCGCCGCCTGCTGGCGCTGATGCACCTCCGGCTCCTCGACGTAGCGGCGAATCCAAATCACGAACGGCGCGGGCGCGATGCCGATGGCAAACAGCACGCGCCACGCGTACTCGGGCGGCACCAGCGAGAACACGAGCGTGAACAGCAGCGTCGATAGTCCCCAGCCGATGGCCCATCCCGCCTGGACGATGCCCACCGCCTTGCCGCGATCCTTCGCGCGGATGACTTCGCCGATGAGCACCGCACCCGCGGTCCACTCGCCGCCGAAGCCCAGGCCCATCAGCCCGCGCGCCCATAGCAGTTGCCCGAAGTTCTGCGCGAACGCGCACAGCAGTGTGAAGAACGCGAACCACACGATGGTGATCTGCAGCGTACGCACGCGGCCGATGCGGTCCGACAGCACGCCCGCGATCCAGCCGCCGGCCGCAGACGTCAGCAGCGTGACGGTGCCGATCAATCCCGCATCGCCGCGCGTGATACCCCACGCCGCGATCAGAGTGGGAATCACGAAGCTCAGGAACTGCGTGTCCATCGCGTCGAGGATGTAGCCGAGCTTGCACGACCAGAACGCGTTGCGCTGCGGGCGCGTCATATGGCCGTACCATGTGCTCGCGCGGTCCTGCACGTCCGCGCCCGGAAGATTCGTTTCGATATCGATCGCCATCGCTGGTAGCTCCCTCGTTGCTAGATGACCGCGAGCGTGCGGTTCGGAATGTCCGTGACCAGCATGTGGCCCGGCTTGTGCGCGATCGCGAACGGCAGGCGCGCGCTTTCGATCGCGGCCTGTGGCGTCACGCCGCAGGCCCAGAACACGGGCACTTCGTCCTCGTGCACGGGCACCGCGTCGCCAAAGTCGGGCTGCCACAGATCGCGAATGCCGATCAGCGTGGGATCGCCGAGGTGCACGGGCGCGCCATGCACGCCGGGAAAGCGGCTCGTGATCTGGATCGCGCGAATCGCATCGGCGGCTTTCATCGGGCGCATCGATACGACGAGGTTGCCGCCGAAGGGACCAGCGGGGTGATTCGGCATGTTCGTGCGGAACATCGGCACGTTCACGCCGCAATCGACATGGCGCAGCGGAATGCCTTCCTGCTTGAGCATCTCCTCGAACGAGAACGAGCAGCCGATCGCGAACACGACCAGATCGTCGCGCCACAGCGCTCGCAGATCCTGCACCTCATCGGTGCGCTCGCCGTGCGCGTAAACGTAATAGGCGGGGACGTCCGTGCGAATGTCGAGGTCCTCGCCCAGCGCGGGGATCTGCCACTGCCCGGGCTCGCCGACCGCGAGCAACGGGCACGGCTTCGGATTCAGGAAGCAGAAGCGCAGGAAGTCGTCGGCATGGGCCTTCGGCAGGATCGCGAGGTTCGCCTGCGCATACTCGCCGCAGAAGCCCGCCGTGGGGCCAGTGACGAGCCGCTCGCGCACCGCCCTGCGCAGTTGCGAGGGCAGGGCGTTGGACCGGTCGGGGGATGACATGAGGGACATGGATGGAACGAGCGGCTTATGAAGGTTCCAACCTTAGAAGTAAAAAAAATGTCTGGCGACGAAGTTATTTCTGCCGGCAGCGTCAAGTATTTGTGAACACGTGCGGGTCATTTCCCCCAAAGCCACGGTTGACGCCGCATCCGCACGATCGTCCGCACCATGGGCATACGCAGGCCGCCGCCGTGTCTCAGGGTAAATACGCAGTTCAACGTACGGCCAGCACCGCGCGCTGGGGCCCGACGCGGGCCGCGTACTGTTCCACCGTCATGTCGATGAGATCGAGAATGCGCTGCGTGGCCTGAAAGCCGATATCGGTGCGCCACGAGGCCGTGACCGGCAGCGCGGGCGGCTGCGGCAGCGCGTCGTCCAGCACGACGAGCTCGCCGCGCGCCAGCGGTTCCTCGACGATCGCGGGTGGAATCACCCCCACGCCGAAGCCGCCGATCAGCAGCCGGACCATCGCGGCCACCGAGTTGATGCCGTTGAGCCGCGCGCGCGCCATGCCGTGCTCGCGCAGCAGCTGCGCCAGGTCCTGATACGGCCGTGAATGCCGCGAGAACGTGATGATGCGATCGCGCGCGGTGTCGGGCAGGTCGGGCGCCGCGATCCATGCAAGCGGATGGCTGAGCAGCGCGGTGCTGGCGATACCGCTCTCGTGCGTGAGGTCGGTATGCAGCGCGATATCGATCTGACCCTCGCGCAGCAGCGTATGCAGCCGCAGCGCCGTATCGACGACCAGCTCCACCTCGAGGTTCGGATGGCGCCGCGTCACGGCCGTGACCATCTCGGCGAGCCATGTGTGCACGACGGTTTCCATCGCGCCGATGCGCACCACGCCGCTCGCGTTCTCGTCCGCGCGCAGGGCCGTGCGCAGCCGCTCCACCGATTCGCTCACCGCTTCGGCCTCCGCCAGCACGCGCAAGCCGGCGGCCGTCAGGCGCACGGTCTTCGAGTTGCGCTCGAGCAGGCGCACGTCCAGCTCGCGCTCCAGCGCGGAGATGCGGCTCGATACCGATGCCTGCGTGGTGAAGAGCTTGTCCGCGGCGAGGCTGAAGCTGCGCAGCCGCGCGACCCAGACGAACGTTTCGATGAACTTGAGATTCATGGCGCGTGCGAGAACGGTGCGAATGCCCGCGAGCAGGCATCAAAGTGGGGCAGTGTAGGGCATCGGAAAGGAGCATGCGATTTTCTTATGCATTGGGCCGAAGATTTCTAGTTGGACCGGGGCCGCCGTCGTTTTGCAGAATGCCCGAAAAATTCCACATGCCACCGTGCATACGCCACCGAAGCTGCCGAAGAGGAAGACTGCCACCATGCCTACCCCCGCTCCCACCCCATCGTTCGCATCCGACACCGCCCGCCGCTGGCAATTCTGGGTCGACCGTGGAGGTACCTTCACGGACATCGTCGCGCTGCGTCCCGACGGCGGCTTTGTCACGCACAAGCTGCTCTCCGAAAACCCCTCGCGTTATCCAGACGCGGTGATCCAGGGCATTCGCGACCTGCTCGGCCTTGCCGCCGACGCGCCGCTGCCGCACGAACGCATCGAAGTGGTCAAGATGGGCACCACGGTCGCGACCAACGCGCTGCTCGAGCGCAAGGGCGCCCGCACGGTGCTGGCCATCACGCGGGGGTTCGGCGACCAGCTGCGCATCGGCTATCAGGACCGGCCCGACATCTTCGCGCGCCATATCGCGCTGCACGACCAGCTCTACGAGCGCGTGGTCGAGATCGAGGAGCGCGTGGACGCGCAGGGCAACGTGCTACGGACGCTCGACGAAGCCGCGACGCGCGCCGCGCTGACCGATGCCTATACGGCCGGCATCCGCGCGATCGCCATCGTGCTGATGCATGGCTATCGTCACGGCGAACATGAACGCCGCGTGGCGAAGATCGCGCGCGAAATCGGCTATACGCAGATCTCCGTGAGCCACGAGACCAGCCCGCTGATGAAGATCGTCGGTCGCGCCGACACCACGCTGATGGACGCGTACCTGTCGCCGATCCTGCGCGACTACGTCGGCCGCGTGACGCGGCACACGGGTCCCACGCCGCTGATGTTCATGCAGTCCAGCGGCGGGCTGGCCAGCGCCCAGCGCTTCCAGGGCAAGGACGCGATCCTGTCCGGCCCCGCCGGCGGTGTGGTCGGCGCGGTCAAGACGTGTGCCAACGTCGGCGAACATCGCGTGATCGGCTTCGATATGGGCGGCACATCGACGGACGTCATGCACTACGACGGCGAATACGAGCGCGTATTCGAGACGCAGGTGGCGGGCGTGCGCGTGCGCGCGCCGATGATGCACGTGCATACCGTGGCGGCCGGCGGTGGTTCGATCTGCACGTTCGAGAACGGACGCTTCAAGGTCGGGCCGGAATCGGCCGGCGCCAATCCCGGGCCCGCCTGCTATCGCAACGGCGGCCCGCTGACGGTCACCGATTGCAACGTGATGCTTGGCCGCATCCAGCCCGAGCACTTCCCGCATGTCTTCGGCCCCGAAGGCAACGAGCCCATCGACGTGGACGTCGTGCGCGAGCGCTTTGCGCTGCTGGCCCACGACGTGGCCGCGCAGAGCGGCGTGGCCATGACGCCGGAGGCTGTGGCCGAAGGGTTCCTGTCGGTGGCGGTGGACAGCATGGCGCGCGCGATCAAGATGATCTCGGTGGAGCGCGGCTATGACGTCAGCGACTATGCGATGTGTTCGTTCGGCGGCGCGGGCGGCCAGCACGCCTGCCGCGTGGCCGACGTGCTCGGCATCGGCCGCGTGGTGATTCATCCGTTCGCGGGGGTGCTGTCCGCGCTTGGCATGGGCCTGTCCGACCTGCGCGCGCTACGCGAATTCGCGGTGGAAGAGGTGCTCGACGACCGCGCAGTGTCGGCACTGGAAGGCGTGTGGGCGCGCGTGGCCGACGAGGCCGGCGGCGAGCTCGCGGCACAGCAGGTGCCGCCCAATGCGGTGACCTACGTCGAGCGCGCGCGTATCAAGTACAAGGACACCGATACCCCAATCGAAGTCGATCGTGCCGATGCCGCCGACATGGGGCTTGCGTTCGAGCAGGCGCATCGCCAGCGCTTCGGCTTTGCGATGGAAGGCAAGCCGCTGGTCATCGAGTCCATCGCCGTGGAAGCGATCGGCGTGATGGATGTGGCGGGCACGCGCGAAGGCGCGCTGGCTGCGGCGGGCCATCAGGGCAAGTCCGCCGCCGCGGGCAATGCCGTGCCGGCGAACGAAACCGTGACGCTGCACGTGACGTCGGAAGACGACGGCGCACAAGCCGGCTGGGGCGACGTCCCGCTGCGCCGCCGCCGCGCGCTCGCCGCGGGCGACAGCGTGGCGGGCCCGGCGCTGATCAGCGAGGACATCTCGACCATCGTCGTCGAACCGGGCTGGACCGCGACCGTCCTCGACGATGGCACGCTGCGCCTCGCGCGCACCGGCGAACGCAGCCGTCATGGCGGCATCACGACGGAACGCCATCCGGTGCATCTGGAGATCTTCAACAATCTGTTCATGTCCATCGCGCAGCAGATGGGCACCACGCTGGAGAAGACCTCGCGCTCGGTCAACATGAAGGAGCGCCTCGACTTCTCGTGCGCGCTGTTCGACGCGGAGGGCAACCTCATCGCCAACGCGCCGCATATCCCGGTGCACCTCGGTTCGATGAGCGACAGCGTTCGCGCCGTGATCGACGGCCACCGCGCGCATATGGCGCCCGGCGACGTCTACATGCTGAACCTGCCCTACAACGGCGGCACGCACCTGCCGGACATCACCGTGGTCATGCCCGTGTTCGATCGCAACGACGGCGACCTGCTGTTCTACGTAGCCGCGCGCGGCCACCACGGCGACGTGGGCGGCATCACGCCGGGCTCGATGCCGTCGGCCAGCGTGTCGATCGAGCAGGAAGGCGTGCTGCTGGACAACGTGCGCATCGCGCGCAATGGCGTGTTCCTCGAGCAGTCCGTGCGGGAGCTGTTCGCGAGCGGCCCGCATCCGGCGCGCAATATCGACCAGAACATCGCCGATCTGATTGCACAGGTTGCCGCGTGCGAAACCGGCGTCAACGAGCTCATGCGGGCCATCCACCACTACGGCCGCGATGTCGTCATGGCCTATATGGGCCACGTGCAGGACAACGCCGAGGAAGCGGTGCGCCGCGCCGCGAAGCACCTCAAGGAAGGCGAGTACGCGTGCGAGATGGACGACGGCGCGGTGATCCGCGTGCGCGTGTCGATCGATCGCGAGCGCGGCCAGGTCAAGGTGGACTTCACGGGCACGAGCACGCAGCGGCCGACGAACTTCAACGCGCCGCGCTCCATCTGCAAGGCGGCGGTGCTGTATGTGTTCCGTACGCTGATCGACGAAGCGATTCCGATGAACGAAGGCGTGCTGCGCCCGATCGATATCGTGATTCCGACGGGCTCGATGCTGAACCCCGTGTACCCGGCCGCCGTGGTCGCGGGCAACGTGGAAGTCTCGCAGGCCGCGACCGACGCGCTGTACGGCGCGCTGGGCGTGCTGGCCGCCTCGCAGGGCACGATGAACAATTTCACGTTCGGCGACGCCCAGCGGCAGTATTACGAGACGATCGCCGGCGGCTCGGGTGCCGGTCATGGCCATCACGGTACGTCGGCGGTGCAGACGCATATGACCAACTCGCGCATGACCGATCCGGAAGTGCTCGAGACGCGCTTCCCGGTACTCGTCGAAACGCATGCGATCCGCTACGGCAGCGGTGGCGACGGCAAATGGCGTGGCGGCGACGGCGCGATCCGCAAGATCCGCTTCCGCGAGCCGATGACCGCGAGCATCCTCGCGGGACGCCGTCGCGTGCGGCCGTTCGGCCTGGCCGGTGGCAGCGATGCGGCCGCGGGCTGCAACTGGATCGAACGCGCGGATGGCGCCGTCGAGCATTTCGGTGCTACCCACACCGCCACGGTGAATGCCGGCGACGCGTTCGTGATCGAAACGCCGGGAGGCGGCGGCTACGGCAGGGCCTGAGGCCCGGCGGTCGCCTGGCGCGCGCTCAATGCAGATAGCCGAGCGCGCGCCACCACAGGTAGTCCAGCGGCAGCAGCACGACGACCGTGATCGCGGCCAGCGCGAGGCACAGTCGCGTGCCGTGCCGCAACCCCACGCCGCCGAGCTGCATCGCGATCATGATCGGCGGCGACTGGTAAGGCAGGAATACGGTGGAGAACACCGGCACCTGCAGCATCAGCACGGTCTCCAGCGGCAGCCCCGTGGCCGTGGCCAGATCCTTCGCCAGCGGTGTCAGCACGGCCGGCAACGCCGGCAGCGTCGATACCAGTCCCAGCGCGGCGCCCATGGCGCTCAACGCGCCCACGTTTCCCACGGTATGGCCCGGTGCGAGCGGCAGCCAATGCAGCAGCGCGCCGCTGATCGCGGTGCCGAGCCCCGTCGACTCCACGACCGCGCCCAGACCGAGAAAGCCGGCCACGTACAGCAGCGGCACGAGGTGTACCTGCTCGTTCAGCGCTTTCGACGGCACGAGCCCGATGCCGGGCAGCAGACAGACGATGCACGCGGCCAGCGAAATCCATGCGGGCGAGATGCCGTGCCACGCATCGGTGGCGAATCCGGCGACGGCCACCGCGAGAATCACGGCGAGCAGGCGTTCCTGCCGGCTCGTCGCGGCATGGCTCGCGCCCTGCTGGGGCGGCATCGGCCCGCTCTCCGGAAACAACTTGCACACGAGCCAGACCAGGATCACGGTCTTCAGCAGGCCCAGCACCGGAAAATGCAGCAGCAGGTAACTGCCGTAGCTGAGGTTGATGCCATAGAGCGAGCTCGCGGCGCCGAGCAGCACGCTGTTCGGGATATTGGCCGGCAGGATCGTCGCGGGCGGCATATAGCTCGCCGCGGCCACGGTCAGCACCATGCCGATGCGCCCGTTCGAGTGCGGACCGAAGCCGAGCCGATCCGCGAGCGCCAGCACGATCGGCATCAGCAGCAGCACGCGTCCGGTCGTCGAGGGCATCAGGAACGCGAGGCCGACCGACGTTGCGGCGACCGTCGCGATGACCTGCGTGTAGCGATTGGCGCGTTGATGGAAGATACGGTCCGCCAGCCGCAGCGCCAGCCCCGTATTGCGCAGCGCGACACCGGTGACGGCGCCGCCGAACATCAGCCACCACGCGGCCGAGGAAAAGCCCGAGAACACGACGGCCGGCGGCGCGATATGGAACACCACGGCGCAGAGGAAGAACAACAGCGTGGTGGTCGGCTCGGGCAGCACGCCCACGGCCCAGCAGCACACCGTCGACAGCACGAGCGCCGCGGCCAGGATCAGCTTGGGCGAGGCGCCCGCCGCGTGGCCGGCGATCGTCGCCACGGCAATGCACGCGAGAATCAGCAGGGCGGCGCGAATCGAGTCTGCCGCGCGTCCGGTCGTCACGGCGGCCGGGGCGGCGGGGGTGGTGGTCATGGCGATTGTCTCGGCTATGGCACCGTCCGCGTGCGCGTCGGTGCGTATTGTCGTGGTCCGGCAATCGTACGACGACGCGCGCCCCCCGAGTTACATTTTTTAGGCAACCCCTTACGATTTCAGGCCACGACGCCTTATCGCGCCTTGCGAAACGTGAGGTTGATGCGCTCGTGGCCCAGCAATGGATGGTCGCCATCGGCCAGCGGCGCAATCCCGTGGAATACCAGCCTCGATGGGCCGCCCCAGACGACGACGTCGCCATGGGCGAGCCGCACGCGCGCGGGCCGGTCGGCCCGGCGCAGTCCGCCAAACAGAAACGTTGCGGGCAGTCCTAGCGACACCGAAACGATCGGCGCGCGCATGTCCTGTTCGTCCCGGTCCTGATGCAGGGACAGCCGCGTTCCGGGCAGATACCGGTTGATCAGGCAGGCATCGGGCACGAACCCGTCATACCCGCCCGCGGCCGCGGCCCGCGCGGCCAGGGACAGAAACGGCGCGGGCAGCGACGGCCACGGCAGTCCGCTGTCGGGGTCGATCGGATCGTAGCGATAGCCCGCGCGGTCCGACACCCAGCCATAGCTGCCGCAGTTGGTCATGGCCACGGACATGCGCAGGCCACCGGGTGTGATCAGGTGCCGCCAGGGCGCGCTGGCCGTGACGTCGCCCACTGCGGCGAGCAACGCCTGGTCGTCGTCGCGGGCGAAGCGCCGCAACAACACCGCTCCGGGCGCGAGGGTCTCGGTCGGATCGTCATCGGGTTCCGGCGGCAGCGAGTCGAAGAGGTCGAAAGTCATGATGCATTGGGGGGAATCACCCCAGGAACGAGGCGCGCCGTGGCGCACTCCTCCAGACCGCCCGATTATGCCCCCGTTTGGCGCCGGCCCCCGTCCGCGTGCACCATCGCGGAAATTAACGGGGAGGGTATTTACAAGCCATCCAATTAATTTATCATCCGCGTGTCATCGGCATCGATTATTTACCGCTAGCGATTTGCAAGCATTTTCGAACGGTTTTATCGAGTCAGATGGTTCGACACGTGCGAATTTAAAAAGAAAGCACGTTCATACAAAAAAGGGTCAATGATGCATCAGGGAAACGACGCGCCATCGCGCTGGATGGCGGCCGCCTGTCGTCTGCTGGGCGCGGGCATGTTCGCCGGGATACTGGCGCTGACGGGCTGCGGCGGCGGCGATGGATCCGGCGGCAGCGGCGCCAGCGGCGGCAACGGTGGCAACGGCGGCAATGGCAGCAGCGGCGGCACCGGTCCCTCGACCAACCAGCCGTTGCCGGTGGGCGCCTTTACGCCGCTGAGCTGGTCCAGCGTCGAGCCGTCTACCCAATACACGCTGGCGGACGGCACGCTCGTGACCCGCGTCGGCGGCCGCGTGCGCGATCGTCACGCGCGCGAATCGTCGGAAACGGGCACCAATGCCGGCGGCGATCTCTATGGCATTTTCGCGCCGCATTATTTTGAACGCCGGACCCACGCGATTACCATTTATGACAACGTATCGCCTGCCAATCCGGCGGAGCGAATCCTCACGTTGGTCATCAAGCCGCAATGGTGGATGTATGGCACCAATTTCCGCTTCGGGTTTATCGGCCGCCGCGATGGCGACGATCCGGGCCCGACCGCGGTGGCCCTGTACGGCGACAACGGCGGCGTCAAGCGCCTGCCGGTGGGCATGCTCAAGGACGGCCAGGAGCTGAGCACGCCCATCGCCAACTACGACAGTCTGGGCGAGGATCCGGACAGCAACTACGACACCGACCTCAACGTGCCGCCGCAGGATGGCGAGTTCGTGCTGGTCAAGCAGATCAAGACGCTGCCGCGCCTGAACCGCGGGCTGCGCAATGGCGATCTGGTCGAATTCGAGCTCGGCATCTTTCTCGCGGGCAGGCAGGGCGACGCGTTGGGCCGCTTCAACTACTACGCCGACGTCATCACCTACAAGGTCGGCTCGCCCGGCGTGGTGCCGTGGTTCCGCGGCCCATGCTGCGACGCCGCCGCGATTCCGTGGGATACGAAGCTGATTCCGATCGAAGCGTTCGCGGGCGGACCGATGATGACGCTGCACGAGGATGCGTCGAATGAACCGGAGATGCAGCTGCTGCAGGCGTCGCCGAACATCGCCGGCCGCAATATCCAGCCGTTCGTGGAAGGCCGCCGCCTGTTCCACTCGTCGTTCCTGACCGGCGCGCACGTGGAGGCCGGCAATCCGACGCTGTTCGACACGCTCGCGAACCGCGCGGGCCCGAAGTTTCAGGAAGCGGCCTGCGTGCAGTGCCACACGAACAACGGCAAGAGCTCGCCGGGCTTCAACGTACCGCTCAACAATATGGTCGTGCTGACGGGTTCGGCCGATGCCAATGGCAACGTCGTGCCCGATAGCCGCTTCGGCGGCCGTATCTGGCAGGGCCTCGTCACCGATGGCGGCCGCACGTGGGATGGCCGCAATGCGATCCTGCGCGTGTCGAGCTATCGCAATACGTCGGGCAAGTATCCGGATGGCACCGCCTATACCCTGCAAACGCCGGTCTACACGCTGACGGACGTCAGCGGCAACACGCTGCCGATGCCGGACCGCATGTCGGTGCGCGCGTCGCCGCACCTTGCGGGCATGGGCCTGCTGGAAGCGGTGCCCGAATCCACGCTCGTGGGGGGGGGGGGGGGGGGGGGGGGGGGGGGGGGGGGGGGGGGGGGGGG